>NZ_QQWI01000020.1 GCF_004125825.1 Fusibacter sp. A1
GAATGGCTCAGTCATGCAAGTAAAATGACAGTGTCAGAAATAAGTAATGAGATTGTTAGCTTCATAAACTTTTATAATTTTGAAAGAATACGTTTAGATGGTGAAAAGCCACCTATGCATCAAAGATTAAGAGCTGCATAAGACTAAAATGAGCCAGTATTTTGTCTACTAAATTGGGTGCTGTTCAAGCTCACAGTGCGGTCAAGTTGATTTCAATAGTATACTCGTGTACGAGTCGGAAAAAATAAGGTTTTAAAAGGTATACCTAAACAAACGGAAAGCTCTACATGTAAATTCAATATGTGTACATGTTTGAAAATGTTATTTTTTCAATTATAAACGTTTGAAAAAGGATTGCACCTTTTAGGATGGAGGTTTTAGATGGCTAATATTATGTACATTCGTGTTAGTTCAAGCAGTCAATCATTTGATAGACAAGAATTATTAATGAAAGATTTGAATATTGACAGGGTCTATAAAGAAAAAATCTCTGGTAGAAATATGGATAGGCCTGAACTTCAGAATTTGTTGAATTATGTCAGAGAAGGCGATGTTGTATATGTTGAGAGTCTTTCGAGATTGGGAAGGTCTATGGAAGACCTGATAACAATTGTAAATATATTGAATGATAAGAATGTTGGGTTAGTATCGCTTAAAGAAAATTACATTGATACAACAACCCCAACAGGCAACCTTGTGTTTCAGATATTTGGAGCTATCAGTGAATTTCAAAGAAATGTAATAAAATCTGCTCAAGCTGAAGGAATTCAGGCAAGAAGAGCAAAAAACTTATCTATGGGTAGGCCTGTAATAATGGTTGAGTTTGATAGAAATTTTAGAAAACATTATTTTGACTGGAAAGCAGGTGAGATTAAGGCTGTTGAATTCATGAAGGAATTTGGGCTGAGGAAAAATGCTTTTTACAAGAACATTAAGATATTTGAAAAACAAGAAAAAATTTAAAGCAGGCTATTATGCCAAGAATTACTGAAATTTTGAATAAGAATTAAGAGTTTATTGTTTTGGTAAGTAATATACCTAAGGTAACTGAAATCAGAATATTTGCTGATAAAATACTTACTGAATATTGTAGAAATCTTAATAGTACACGTTTTGATGAGAAAATCCATTAAAATGAAAAACACTGGTTGTATTTTTTAACCAGTGTTTTTCATTTAGTTTGATTAATGTTTTGTAAATTTAGCAGGAAATGTTAAAATTAATTAATAGTATCATATGGCAGTCGAGTTTATATAACGTTTTAGGATATGGCTATCATATGTTTAGTTTACTTGAAAGGTTTGAAGAATTAGGAAGATAAGTTTCAACAATGTATCATTTATTGGGGTATTAAATTAGATAATAATAAAGAACTCATCAAAGTACATTGTATCAAGTATAAAGTGGATTGGATATGAAATGATGAGATAGGATAAGAAAGGGTGCTTTATGGGGAGATTAATGAAGTTGCTAAGTTACGTTTCAGCCATTGTTGTTGTGATAACAGGAACAATTATCTTAGAAACAAGGACTGAGAAAGTGCAAGTCATTTCGGATTACTTAAGAGTTAGAGAAATTGATAATGGACTAATTTCATACTCATATATAACTATGTTTGTCGTTATACTGACTATGAGCTCGATTATTTTTGCAATAATTATCGGCATGTCTCAAAATATGTCTTCTAAATTAAGCTATCAAAGCTATGACAAAAGGATATTGAAGGATAGAGCTTCAATAATAATATTTGTTGTATTTGGAGTAATCAGTTTTATTCAATTATCAAGTTATCTATTTATAGATTTTACAATTGCACCTTTTTCATTCACTGTAGGACTACTTGTATCTTTCCTTGTTGTGATTAGTCTGATTACATATTTATATCACACTCTTTTTACCAGATTTAGTATTTACGAAATAGTAGATGATAATTATAGATTGATTCATTTTTCATTTGTACGATTACGAAAGATACAATCAGTAGCAACAAAGAAAATGAAATCATTAGAGAAGATAAGCAAGACTGATAAATTAAGTGGATTTTGGAAATTTAAACAAAAAAGGTTAGAAAAAGAAGTTGAAAAGCTGAAGATGCAGAGAAAAGTATATGATGATAATTTGGCTGAAGTAGTTAAAGAGTATTCGTACATATTAGTAAATTCATATACTAATAGTGATATGGACTTGTTCAGATATATCCTTAAATATGTAACAAAAATAGGAATACATAGATTTGATGAATTTGGCTCAACAACAAAAGAAAATGACTTTCTTGGTATGATTGGATTCAACGAGCAATATGATAAGTTCATTGAAGGCGATATATTACCTTTTTACAACAAAGTGGTCGTAAATGATTTACGTCCTGATTTTGTAAAGATATGCAATGACGAGTTCATTAATCTGATTAATGGTGCTAATAAGTTAAAATACAATAATGCTGATAACTACAATCTAACATTTTACTTGATATGTATAAGGGAAATGTTAAGAAACAGATTGAGCTTGGATACCAGGAGGCAATTTTTGATTATAGAAGAACTATTGGTAGCGTCATTAGTATATATAAACCAAAACATTCACGTAGGTTATATGCAAAGCTTCTTGATGATATATTAGAGATTTCAACTTTATCGCTTGTTAGTTTACCTATTGTAAATTACATTCATTTATCGGAGTTAGTAAATGAGATAACAATAAAGAACTTATGGGATTACGACCAATTTACTTTGGAACATTCCATAAAAAGACAGATAGATTTACTCTTTATCAATTTGAAGAATGTTGACAAAATTACCGCTCCTTTTAGCGTAAGCACACTAAATAAGAACTGGATTGATGGACTGAACCATAAGGCATTACAAACTTCTATTCGAAATCTATACAATAATAGATATTCGGAAAGATTAACTGATGTTGAATACGCAAAGGATATGTACTCAATTTTGGATACTATCAAGGGAGTCTTGATTGAAAAATCAAAAATCATAAGTGTGGGATGTAGATTTGATAATTTGTTTTTACTTGCGTACGTTGACCTTCTCTCGGTTGTTTCTGAGATAATTGCATTCTATGTTATGTATGAGGTTTATGATTTCAAGAATTTATTTAGGAGTTGGATAAGTCTATATTCGAGATTAACATCCGAATTAAAAGTAAAAGAAGCATTTGATTTCGGAATAGTGTTTGATTCAATAAAAGACCTTGTTTCAAAATCTGTTAAACATGATGAGCTATTTACTTTGTTGGTAAATGAGTTTAAGAATATATCAATTAGTAGTTATAGGAGTATAAAAGATGAGAAGTACGCTTCAAGATGCTTTGATGAAATTATTTGGGTAGTTCTATTTGAGGGAAAGGAGTGTTTGCTCGAAGACATCTTGAAAATTATTGAAGAGAACTTAAGTTTAGAACAGATGATAATTTTCAGAAGCGATTTCGTTCGTGACAAGGACAGATATTTTAGAGGTGGAAGCCGAATTAGTCTGTTTGATAGTCAGATAATTTATAATAAGGAGTTAATTGATAGGATAGAAAATAGACTTGTGGAAATGATTAGTACTAAAAAACAGATTGCAGAAAAAATGATAAGGGAAAATATTGGGACAGATTCTATAAGTGCTCATGAAGAGATAAACAAAACAGAGAAAGTAAAAAGAGATGTATCAAAAAAACGATGCAGAATATCTCTGCTTGGTGAAATTGTACGTTGGATATTCAAATAGGATAAGATTACATTTATATATAGTGCGTAAATATGAGCTTTGCTATTTACTATCAAAGGGATTAACAAAGATATAAACTTTCAACCGATAAATCCCTTGAAACAAGATTGTTTGAGAGGTATTTTAGTATTTACCTCACAAAATGAGATGAGCGAAGTATATATCAGTTGATGAACTAAGTCATGTATTTATTATATTGATAATTACTCTGTCTAAATTCGGAGAAAGAATAAGCGAACTATAATGAACATACATTATATTCAAATGTGGTAGTGCGTACTTAAATCGTACTCAAATTTCATGAAGCCATTGAAATTATATGAAATATATGAAATGAGAGAAATGAAACGTAGTAAAATCAACGCCTGCAATGTAAGAAAAGCAATTCAAAGTTGAGTGGGAATAGAAACTGTAATCTTTGTATGTATTGGTATTGCTTGGTTGTGGTGATTCCAACTTAAAAAAGACTGCCTTTAAATATCAAAACTGAAATATGTTATTCATATTATTATGATTGTGGAATATATTGACTAGAAACAGGTTATCTCAATTACGAGATAGCCTGTTTTTGCTCACCTATGGTTAGTCTACTTCTGCCAACAAAGTCTATCAAGCTAGTAAAACGAAAATGATATGCCTTAGGTTACTTGTTATGAGCTTGTCATTTTGATATTTGGTTTGCGGCTTTTCACATGAAGACATCTTCTTTATAGATTTCCTTCAATTAGATCATTAATAGGTATTCATGTAATATAAAAATATCTATTTGTAGTGAAACACAACAAACCTACATAGAATTTAACTTGTGTAAAGGAGTTCATAACGTTCTGGATGTAGATAAATCTTTGTAAAATCAACAATGGTTCCATCATCAGCATAAGTAGAATTTTCAACAACATTTATGGGCATATTTTCAGGTAGATTGAAATACTGATTTAAGTGATTGTCAATGAGTTGTGCTTTAATAATATGATTTTGATGTGTA
Source organism: Fusibacter sp. A1 (assembly GCF_004125825.1). Taxonomy (NCBI): domain Bacteria; kingdom Bacillati; phylum Bacillota; class Clostridia; order Eubacteriales; family Fusibacteraceae; genus Fusibacter; species Fusibacter sp. A1. The sequence continues at coordinate 4,711 of NZ_QQWI01000020.1, forward strand.
ATAGTGATGTCTTTAACATCATGAAAAAAATCGAATTTTGACTTATTCAAGAAGCTCATTGACAGCTCAGGAAATCTATTGACGGAAATGACAGAAACTTCATAAAGAAAAACAAGGTCATCGGCCTTACGAACACGTTCAATATAATAGACTTTTTCTTCTGCATTAAGATTTAAGATCGTTTGTACTTCTATGTCTGCTTCTCTGAGTTCAAATGTGATAACATCAGATGTTACCTTTTTACCTAATATTTTTAATTGGTGTTCAAAACCTAAGATACTTGGAGCGGAAGTAGTTTTTGGAGCGCTTACCCTAGTCCCTGAACCTTGCACCCGCACAAGGTAACCTTTTGCCACTAGGTTATCAGTGGCCTTCCTAACTGTGACACGGCTGACTTGGTAAGTTTCAGCTAGAGCGTGCTCAGTTGGAATTTTTTCACCATATTGAATTTCATGCTTGAGTATTTTGGATAATAAATCGCTTTCAATTACTTTATACTGTGCCATCTTTTTAGTCATGTTAATCACCTCATTATTATTATTATTATTATAACTTTTTCAAAGAAACAATACAATACAATATGTAAACACAAATATTCCATTTGTGTTGATGAATTTAATTTGAAGTGCTATAATGGTACAAAAAAGGAGTGGTTTATGGATAGGATAGAAATAAATAAAGGGACACTGAGAGATGCACTAGCTGAGAATAGAACGCTGTTAGCCAATGAGAGGACCTTTCTTGCATACCTTAGGACAGCATTCAGTTTAGCTGCAGTAGGATTAACATTCATCAAGTTTTTTCAAGTAACTTCGTATATATGGATCGGAAGTATGTCGATTACATTAGGAGTTATGATTGCTATATATGGCAGTGTTAGGTACAAGAGGAATGTGAAGAAAATAATCAGTTATAAAATTACATAAGATAAATACTTCGATGACTAACGTCAAACTTTAAGCTTTTAACTGTTTATATGGGATTGGACAAAATATGAGTTACTTCATTTATTAATCATATAAATGTATGGTACACTAAGCAATATAATAAAGATGAGTATATAACAGTTGGAGGAAAAATTGAAAAATTTAAGCTTATTAATCAAACCCTCATCAAGTAAATGTGATATGAATTGTACCTATTGTTTTTACCATGATGCTGCAGACAATCGAACCATCAAGGACCATGGTTTCATTGGGTTTGAAACATTCAAGAACACTATAATCAAAGCTTTTGAAACTTTAGGGAGAGGGAATTTAACTATTGCTTTTCAAGGTGGTGAACCTACTTTGATTGGTTTAGACTTTTATAAAAAAATTGTAGAATTTGTTAACCAGAATAAACCTAAAGAAATAAAGATACACTATGCTTTGCAAACTAATGGTTTATCTATTGATGAAGAATGGGCAGTTTTTTTGTCTGAAAATGAATATTTAGTAGGATTATCAATTGATGGTATCAAACGTAATCATGATATCTTTAGAGTAGATAACGCAGGTCGAGGGACATTTGAACGAGTTATGGGCACCAAAAAAATATTTGATCAATACAACGTTCAATATAATGTTTTAACTGTTATCACAAATGAAATTGCAAGATTTGGTAAAAAAGTGTACCAATTTTACAGAAAAAATAACATTGATTTTATGCAATTTATACCAGCACTGGATGGTTTGACAGAAGAGAAGGGGAGTCAATTAACACCAAAAAACTATGAGATGTTTCTAAAGGATGTGTTTGATGTCTGGTATCAGGATGTTAAATGGGGGAAAAATGTATCTGTGAGATATTTTGATAATCTCATTGCTATGTATCTTGGTTATCCGCCGGAGTCTTGTGATATGCGTGGCATATGTTCGATTCAAAATGTGATTGAAGCTGATGGCTCAATTTATCCGTGCGATTTTTATGTACTAGATGAGTACAATCTTGGGAATATAAATGAAGTTGAATTTAAAGATGTGTTTAACTCAAGTAAATCAAAGGACTTTATTCAAGAATCTCTTTTGCATTCCAAAACATGTGAAAAGTGTAAGTGGCAGAAGTTATGTCGAAATGGATGTAAGAAATACCGGGTAGAAGATAGCCAACTCAACTATTTTTGTGAGACCTACAAAAACTTTTTTGATTATGCACATCAAAGATTATTGGAAATCGCAAGAAGTGTTCGTAATACCAATAAGTAATATAATTTCAATTGTTTAAAGCCGACAATTACCGTCTGGGTTAAATCAAAATTTTGCCTCTGTAACCACTAGATTTGATTATGATACTTTACAAGATAGATATGACTCTTGTATTTGTGAACTCTTTTGTTGCTCTAGTAAAAATAAACAAGTCATGATAAAAGTTAATATTGTATAAAGGAACACCATCAATCTCTAAAATATTGATGGTGTTTTGCGTTTTAATAAAAACAAAAAAGTATTTCAGAATGATCCTTACACATAAGGCATGTATTATATCTTATTAGAAATGCTAAAAAATATTAGGAAAACGTTTGACATTATTCTTACACAAAGGTTTATGATATTAGTGAGTCTTTTTTATTAGAATGCTTAATAGTTGTTATTCGATAAACAGAATAGGATGTTAGTGATCTTTTTTTACCGGAATGTAGATTTTAATATAATGAATATCACCAGTATTTTTATCATTGTATAGGTCTAATAGATTTCGTTCAAAGATACTTCCAAGAATGGTCAGTTGATTGTTAGTTATATACTCTAACATTTTTAGATATAGGTTATCAATTTCTGAATGATCAAAGCTTACAATACGAATGTATGCAGTCACGTATAGTTGTGAAGGCACTGTTTGATAAAAATCATTTGAAATAGGTGATGAACTTTCTGAAATCAAACCATAACCTGAATAGGTATGATAAATATTCTTTAGAAACATATCTTTGTCAATAATAGAAATGATGTTGCTGGATTTTAACCATTCTGAATCGATGTTATCTTTAAAAGAAGTGATTTGATCTGCATTAAGAGCTAACTGATTGGATGCAAATTTTTGTTCTAAAATAAAGAATTCCGGTTCTACTACAAGTGAAATATCATTGTTAATAAAAGATTCGAAACGATTCACAAGTACTGAAGTTTGATTCTCAAGATAATTAAGATGATCAATTTGTGATCTCAACTGCAACTTTTGCAATTTTAGTTCTTTAACGATTTCTGTTTTGCTTCTTGAATTGAGTAAATTTTTTATTTTGATTATTGAGGTGCCTAAAGAGCGTAAATAGAGGATGGTACTAATCATCTCAAACTGATCCAAGGAGTAATATCGATAGCCGTTATCTTTGACAATATGTGGTTTTAATAAATTAACACGATCATAATGTCTGAATGTTTCGGTAGTTTCATCGAAAATTGCTGCGATCTCACCGATTGTAAATAGATTTTGCATAAGTCACCTCCGCTGGAACAATTATATATCCTTTATAAATAACCGTCAATCTTCACTAAAAGAAGGTTTATGTACTACATAGGAAAACTGAGTTTTTGAGTTATATCATATGTATTGTTATTTGGTGTTTATTTAAACATAAGGAAAACGTTTTACAACTAATGAAGGAGATCTATTGTTAGATTGGTCTCCAAACGGTGAGTGAAAAAATGGGTATAAAGGGTAATGGTGTAATAAGAATGTAAGGATAAAACTTCATCTATTCAAAACCGTATCTGATGAGTCGATAATATTCATGGTATTTGAAGGGCGATTATATAAAAAGGAGAAAAAATGAGTGGAATTAAGAGTAAAATTAAAAAAGGTTACTACAAGGTTTTTACCTCGCGGAGATTAACATTTTCTGGAAGATTGTCTATGGCATTTCCGCAGATTCCAATGTTAATTTCAAATCTATTGATGCAGACCGTTATGTTTAAGTATTTTACTGATATTGTGGGTATCAATCCTATTTTGGTAGGTGGTGTTTTTTTAGGACTAGCTATCTGGAACAGCATAAATGATCCAATAGTAGGTTTCATGTTAGATCGAATGCCATATATTAAGAATAAAGGTAAATATGTTTTAATTATGAGAGTTGCATTTCCCATGATAGCACTATCAACTTTAGCGCTCTTATTTGTATCATCAGAGTGGAAGGATGGGTTGATTTTCATATATATATTGCTAATGTTTATTGTATATGAAGCTGCAATGACAGCCTATGATATATCATATGAGTCTTATTTGTTTGTCAGATTAAGAGATTCAGTTGAGAGGTTGGAGATGTCAATTTTAAGGACCTATTTATCATATATTGTATCGGCTTTAATAACACTTATACCACTTTTAATGTTTGTTGGAGACAAACCACGTAATGGTATCACTTTTATCGTCGCTCTAGCAATTACAGTTAATGCACTCTTTTATTGGGTGACACTAAGGAGGTTAACTGATCACCACAAATATTATAGTTCTGATCAATCTAATGAAGGTGCACAAGTATTTAAGGAGATGTTTGTTTACACTAAAGATATTATAAAATTAAAAGGTTTTTGGGTTATCAATGTAATGAAATACTTAATAATATTATCGACAACCTATTATTTCACTTATTTTTTATATTTCATGGACGATGTTGTAAATGCAACAGAAGGACAAACTATATTTATTGATATAGCAGCATCTGCTTTAGCGTTTCTTGTAGTACCATTTATTCCATCAATTCATAAGCGATTGGGATTAAAAATGGCTTTTTTTGCAGCCATGATTCCAGGTATTATAGGTTTTGGCATGCTGTACTTTACTAGTAATGTTTATCTTGCTGGTTTAATGTTTGCATTGATTGTTGTTTCGCATGGATCGATTGAAACGCTATACGGTCCTACTGCCAACCTTGTAGCCGATGAAGACTGGCAAAATACGGGTGTTAGAAAGTATGGTTTTATTAAAGCGCTTCAAGGTTTAATTAATAAGCCTGCACATGGTATTAGATCCATGGTATTCGGTGCAATTTTAGGCTTCTATGGTTATAACGGAACTGCTGAAGTTCAATCACTAGAGGCTATTAAAGGAATTAGAATGGCATCAAGTATTTTACCGATGATAGCCCTAGTTTTAGGTATGTTTTTAATATTATTTTTACCTTATACAAAATCGCGTGAAAATGAAATCATAACTAAAAGAAGAATACTCGAAATTGATGCGGAGAAGCTTTATGCTGAGGAAATGTAAGTTTAAGAAAGTATTTGAGGTGAGTAATGAATATAAAAGCTAAAGACAAAAGATTCGTAGATACATCTGATAGAGAAAGAATTTTTCACGGCATCAATATGGTGTTCAAGGGTAAAATAGAAAACGGAAAAAAGAACTTTATACCAACTTGGGATGAAAATACCTTTAAATCCCTTAGAGCACTCGGATTTAATTTGGTTAGACTTGGCATGCAGTGGCAGGCCATTGAACCAGTACAGGATGTTTACAATGAAGAGTATTTATCTTGGTTAGAAAAAATGGTATGTTATTGCAAAAAAAATGATATCTATGTTTACCTTGATATGCATCAGGATCTGTTTAGTGGAAAGTTTGCTGATGGCGCGCCAGAATGGGCTACATTAGATCATAATTTAGAACATTTTAGTACCGACAATTGGAGTGATGCTTATCTATTTAGTGATGCAGTTAAGGGAGCTTTTGATAACTTCTGGACAAATAAGCTGCTTGATAATAATGTGGGTGTACAAGATCAGTTTGCTTCACTTTGGAGAATGATTGCAGGACGTTTTTCTAAATTTGATAATATAATCGGATTTGATTTGTTTAACGAACCTTTTCCAGGAAGTAGTTCTTTAGAGATATTTGGGACACTACTTGGTGCATACGCTCAAATAACTCAAGAAGACATTTCACCAGAGGAATTGATGAGGTTGTTTGCAGAAGATGAAACAAAATTAGAATTATTAATGAAAATTGAGAATAAAGAGCTATATGGAGCCATGGCTGATGCTGCGATAAGTTCAATCAAAGAGTTTGATGAAAAGATACTGTCACCATTTTATCAAAAAATAAGAGATGAAATCCGAAAGGTAACCGATTTTGGTATGATTGTCCAAGAGAACAACTATTTTTCAAATATGGGAATCACAAGCCAAATAACAAAATTGAATGAAAATCAACAAGTTTATTCGCCACATGGCTATGATCTTGTTGTTGATTCGCCAGCGGTTGCCCTCTCGAGTAACAATCGAGTGAGTGTGATATTCGATAATCATAAACTGGTACAAGATCGATTAAATGTCCCAGTAATTGTGGGTGAATGGGGTGCTCATTATTCTTATGGTGTTGCACTTAATCACATTGAGTTTATATTGAATATTTTTGATCGAAATAAGTGGAGTCATACTTATTGGGATTACACAGACAATCAAAGTGACTTACCAGTCATGAAAGTCTTAAAACGTGCATACCCTCAAGCGGTTAATGGTGACATAAATTCTTACAGTTATAAAGATAATGTTTTTACAATGTTATGGACAGAAATGAATAAGCTTAGTGATACAATTATTTATTTACCAGACACACCAAAAAAGATTGTGATTGATGGAGAATATGGTATTGAAGTCATTGAAGGTGGTGGTTGCCTATGTGTTATCGAACCATGTGTAGGCTGTAGAAAAATCACCATCACAATTTAAATGTTTTGTTTAGGAGGTAGTAAATGCATGACAATTCTATTAGCTGGAACGAAAATTGGTCGTTTGTAAATAGTGATGTTACGCAAGATGTAACCTTACCCCATACTTGGAACGTACAGGATGGAAATACGGGTGGCAATAACTATCTAAGAGGAGAATTCACTTATTTCAAAAGACTAAAGTTGGATAATGAATACAATGGTAAACTTATTTATTTAGAAGTTCTGGCGGCAAACAGTATTTCAAAAGTAATTGTTAATGATACGATGGTCCAAAAACATTATGGTGGATACTCTAGGTTTAGAGTGAATATTACAGACTACTTAAATGTTAATGGTGACAATCAAATCCTGATAAAAGTTGATAATTCACATGTGGAAGAGGTATATCCATTACGGGCTGATTTTACTTTCTATGGTGGCTTATATAGAGGTGTGAATCTGATTACTGTTGACCCTCTTCATATTGATTTAGAGGATTATGGTTCTGATGGTGTTTATATCAGTCAAGAATTAGTGTCAAAAGAAATGGCATCTGTGAAGGTTGATTGTCATATTGTTAATCATTATGATATTTCAAAAACAGTCACTGTAGAATATCAATTGTTGGATATGGAAGGTGAGCTTGTCGAAAAAAAATCGATGACTTCTCAAGTGACTGAAAAAACAACTTTTAGCAAGGTATTTACTATTAAAGACCCAAAACTCTGGTATTCTATCAAGAAACCTTACTTGTATAAAATAAAAACAAGTGTCTTAGTTGGTGAACAACTAGTCGATGAACGCGAGAACAATTTAGGTTTACGTTTCTTTAGTGTAGATCCTCAACAAGGTTTCTTCCTTAATGGTGAATCCTTTAAGTTGAATGGCGTTTCTAGACATCAGGATAGAGCTTATAAGGGGTGGGCGATTTCGTATGAGGACCAAATTGAGGATATTGAGTTAATCGTTGAAATGGGGGCTAATGCTGTACGCTTAGCTCATTATCAACATGACTCATATTTTTACGATTTGTGTGATCAATATGGATTGATTGTATGGGCTGAAATTCCCTTGATATCTAGGAGTTCAAATACGGATTGTACTGGAGAAAATGCAAAACTACAAATGCTTGAGATGATTAGACAGAATTACAATTATTCATCAATTGTATTTTGGGGAGTTCAAAACGAAGTGACAATCGATGGTCAAAAAAATAATATCGTCAATATAGTTAAAGAATTAAATGATTTAGTCAAATCAGAGGACCCATACAGGTTGACAACGCAAGCACAGGTTGGGCATCATTTAGATGATGACCCGATGAACTACATGACCGATACAGTTGGTTATAATAAATATTACGGTTGGTATCATGATCGATGTGAAGATTTTGATTTGTGGTTAAATTTATTCAATGAAATCAACCCTAGTTTATCATTAGCTGTATCTGAATATGGTGTAGAAGGAATATTGGAATACCATAGCGAAACCCCTATTGTGAAGGATTACACTGAAGAATACCATGCTTTATATCACGAAAAAGTACTAAAAATATTTAATCGACATCCTGAACTTTGGGGTACCTTTGTTTGGAATATGTTTGACTTTGCATCAGATAGACGTGATGAGGGTGGACGTAAAGGCATGAACCATAAAGGTCTTGTGACATATGATAGACAAACTAGAAAAGATGCCTTTTATTACTATAAAGCAGTATGGTCTAAAAAAGATGTCTTATACATTACTGCTAAGCGTTTCAAACAAAGACTTGATGAAAGTGTAGATATTAAAATATATACAAATAGAGAACGGGCAACCTTATATGTGAATGGTATAGAAGTTAATAACGCAGAAACGAAAGATCATATTATTATTTTTAAGGATGTTTTATTAGAAAAAGGTTCTAATCAGATAAAAGTTGTTTCAGGAAATTTAGTGGATTTAGCGACCTTTGATTTGGTTGATGAGTTAACGTCGGACTATATTTGTCATGAAACAGCAGGTAGCAGTGTTACCAATTGGTTTGATAGAGTGGAAGTAAACTTAGATGTAGGTTTAAATACTATTGATTATCCAGAGGGGATGCTAACGGTTGATGTGATGTTGTCAGAAATAATAGAAAACGAAGAAGGTCGTCAGTTAATTTATAAATATCTCCCTAATCTAGTCAACAGTACCTTGTTTGAATTGTCTAAGGACTACTCACTGAGTAAACTAAGAGAATACTTCCAAGATGTTATTACGGATGTAGTATACTATAATCTCTCAGCAGAATTGAATAAAATTCAAAAGACGATCGAGTAATCTGTGTCATTATATGGTAAGTACTGTGTATAGCAACTAGATGGACGATGATTGGCAAGCAAGGATGATTAATTTCTATGCTATTGGTTAACTATATAAGTAGAGACTTTTTAGTAAATGATTGGACTCATTAAGATAAACTGAACACGATTAGATTTTGGATATTAATTTTGACATAAGGCGTTACTGTATTTAAGAAGGAAATATATTATATAGGAGTAAAAGTGTTAAATGACTTGAAAAATAACCATAATTTGAGCTTAAGTGACTGGGGTCCTTATACAAAAAAGTATATGGGGATATCACATGTTGCTAAAGCTAGCAAGGGAATGCGATTTGATTTGGGGGTTTTCTCTAATATCTATAGACGTAAAATAGAAATACCTCATGCTTTATGGGAATCCAATTTTCATATGTGGGAGGCGAAAGCTGATTTGTCTTATTATGCTTACCGACAGGAGTTGGAATGGAAAGATCAGTTATATACTGATGTGTCCTTTTCTAAAATGAAAGAAAACCAATATCTGATTAGTTGTGATATTGTGAATAATACAGACAAAAGGCAAAATATGGCTATTCAATTTATGGCATACCTTACTTATCCTGGACCTATAAGAAAGTCTTTGGAAGAGTTACAGGCTTCAAAAGTAGTTATTGGTAAAGGGGTCTGGATTTGTGGAACAAATTATGAAGTTATGAGCTATCCTTGTATCCGCCCTAAAGATAATCTTGTAACAGATGGTTACAGAAAAGGACAAGTAATTGAAAATGGTTTTGTTGATGCAACTGGGATTACAATTGGTCGAGAAATTGGAGAAACTGTCTCTTATCGTATCCATTTAACTCAAAGACTAGAAAATGGACGTTGTACAATTCGCTATAAAGCTGATTTAGGTCAACTTGTATCCTTTAAGTTAGAGGGCCTTATTGAACAGAATGTGTTAATTATAGGTTCAAGTAAATTTGAGTGTGTCGATATAGATGTCGGTGATATGCAGGGTAAAACGTATGAGTTAAAAATAACAACATTAACAAATATCCCTTTTCTTGTTGATGGTATTGCTTTATACGAGGGGGTTATTACTTTTGAAAAGAATGAAAACATTCATAAGCCTGAGATTATAAGCTGTGGTGTAAAGAATAGTTTCATTTTAAAGTATGAAAATATTGATCACTACTATGGAATTACTTGGCTATATGACGACTATGAGATACGTGAAATTTTTAACGATGAACTTGATTCATTTATGAAATATACGACACATAATCATGTTGATAAGGTGCTTCAAGGAAACCGTAAAGGCCATTATACAAATGCTTTTCTGAAACCAATTACTGTTGAGAGAGGTGAGCATAAGCAAATATTTGGTATGTTGACATGTGGAGACTTAGATGAAGTGAGACAAAGTATTGAGAAGTTTGTCCATGAGAATAATCAGAAAAATATTTATGACTTTTCAAAACTGAACATGAGTCATTTTGATATATTTTGGGAAGGCGAAAAGTATCTGCTAAGTCAAAATATAATGGCAGCAACTGTTTTGACAAACGTTACTTATCCAATTTATATGAAAAATCAGTATGTTAAACATAATACACCTGGACGTTGGTGGGATTGTCCCTATACTTGGGATTCGGGTTTCTGTGGTATTGGTTTAGCTCAATTTGATAAAATCAGAGCAGTAGATTGCCTAAATGCCTACTTGACAGAAGTCGGTGATGAAGAAACAGCTTTTATACATCATGGTAGCATGGTTCCTGTTCAGTTTAGTTTGATGCAAGAAATTTGGGCTATAGATCAAGAAAAAGAATTGCTAAGCTTTTTCTATCCAAGATTAAAGCAATACTATGAATTTTATAGTGGTCGATTAGGTTCATCAACAACGAGAAAATTTGATTCTAATCTCCTTAGCCCCTTTGATTACTTCTATAATTCTGGTGGATGGGATGATTATCCAGCACAAGTATATACTCATCAAGAACGGCTGGGCAATCAGGTCGCTCCTATTATTAACACAGCACAGTGTATTAGAATAGCGAAGATAATGAGTTTGTTTGCCGTCATTCTAAATCAAGAACAAGATTGTGTTCTTTTTGAGGACGATATAAAACTTATGACAAAAGATTTATATGATTATGCTTGGGATGAGGATAGTGGTTATTTTGGCTATGTTTATCATGATAAAACATTGAAACCAAAAGGTATTCTACGAACTGATGCAGGTATTAATTTTAATATGGGTCTAGATGGCCTTTACCCTCTGGTGGCTGGAATATGTAATGAAAAAATTGAGCAAAACTTTGTTGAAAAACTTATGGATGAAAAACACTATTTTACAAAGATTGGTCTAACTACAGTTGATATGCAAGCTCCTTATTATAATGAATCTGGTTACTGGAATGGGGCAGTATGGATGCCGCATCAGTATTATTTCTGGAAAACCATGTTGGACTTAGGTCGCTATCAAGAAGCATTTGAGATTGCAGATCGAGCTCTAGAAACCTGGAAGGCTGAAGTGGATGCGAGTTATAATTGTTTTGAGCACTTTGTCGTAAATTCTGGACGTGGTGCAGGTTGGCATCAGTTCAGTGGATTATCGACACCTGTAGTAGTTTGGTTCAAAGCTTATTATGGTCATGGTACTGTATCAACTGGTTTTGATTTAATGGTCACAGAAAAAAATACGACTAATAATAACACTGAGATGTTCCTGAGAATGATAAGTTCCAATGATAGAAAGACATCTACAGTTATTGTTAATATGAACCCTGCTTTCGAGTATGAAGTAAAGGTTAATGATACTCAAGTTCAAGTATTCAGGTTATTTGGAGGTTGTCTCAATATTCAAGTCGTTAACGATATCAAGGATAAATTATTGGAGTTAAAAATAAAAAAACGCGATGAAAGATGATAAAAGTATATGTTGTTATATAAGGGAACTGTCTAGCGTTGTAGAGGAGGATGCATGCAAAAACAAAATATTATTTTTATACTCATTGATGATATGGGTTGGAAAGATCTGAGTTGTTATGGGAGTGATTTTTATGAAACCCCCAATATTGATAACTTAGCACAATCGGGTATGTTGTTTACTGATGCTTATGCTGCTAGCCCGGTTTGCTCACCAACAAGAGCAAGTATTTTAAGTGGTAAATATCCAGCAAATGTTGGTGTAACAGATTGGATTGGGGCACATTCTAGAGGTAAGTTACTTGAAGTGCCGTATGTTGATCATTTGCCTCTTGAGGAAAAAAGTTTAGCAAGTACAATGAAGGAGAATGGATATCATACATGGCATGTAGGTAAATGGCATCTAGGAGATGAAAGATTTTACCCACAACACCATGGTTTTGATGTTAACATTGCTGGTTGTCATATGGGGAGGCCTAAGACGGGTTATTTTTCGCCTTATAACATTGAACACTTAGAAAATGGACCAAAGGGCGAATTTTTGAATGATCGATTGACCGATGAAGCCATCAAGTTAATCAATAAGAAGGATGAGAAACCATTCTTTTTACATTTATCTCACTATGCTGTACATACGCCCATTGAGGCTAAGAAAGAAGATATCAATAAATTTAAAATCAAAGCAAAAAAAATGGGCCTAAATAAAAAGAAAACATTCCAAAAAGGGGAGTATTTTCCAAGTGATGAGAAGCACCGTTTAAGAGTGAAAAGAAGATTAGTTCAGTCAGATGCAGCATATGCAGGTTTAGTATGGAACCTAGATGAAAATATTGGGCGTTTAATCGATGCTTTAAAACGAGCAAATCAACTAGAGAATACAGTAATATTTTTTACTTCTGATAATGGTGGACTATCTACAGCTGAAGGTTCTCCAACATGTAATGCACCCTTAAATGAAGGTAAGGGATGGATGTATGAAGGGGGTGTCCGTGAGCCGTTGATTGTCTCTTGGCCAGGAAGAATAAATCCTGGATCCATATGTAGGGTGCCTGTGACCAGCCCGGATTTCTATCCTACCATACTTGACATAGCTGGTATAGCCTTAATGCCAGAACAACATCAGGATGGTGTTAGTATTAAAGGACTTTTATTGGAAAATGAGAGTTTTGAAAGGGAAGCGATATACTGGCATTATCCCCACTATGGGAATCAAGGGGGGACACCGGGATCTTCTATTAGAATGAGTGACTGGAAATTGATTAAATTCTACGAGGATAATCGATTGGAACTGTATAATTTAAAGCAAGATATTGGTGAAACTATTAATGTATATCAGGAAAATCAGGAAATAGGTAACCATATGTTACAACTATTAGAAGCGTGGTTGGAAAAAGTGGATGGAAAAATTCCTAAGCTTGCTTAAATGTATTTATTTTACAAAGGACATGAGAAACTGGAAATATGGCTTTAATTGATAGGCCTGTCCAATTAGTGAAAGGTCAAATGATTATATCGAAAATTATGTTGAAGATTACTTCCTCTTAGTTATCTATGAGGAAACACATAGATCTTCCTAGGTGACTTAATATACTTTGACTTTCTTAAAATAGGGAATATAGGCTGTGTGGTAATATGGATAGAAGTCATTTGGGTAGTAGCACAGTTCACTTTAAATTATTCATTAATCTTGTATCAATTGTTAAGCTATATGATTAAAACTTGATCTAGGTAAATGTAATAATCTTTTGACGAAGTAAGAGCGTAATAAGGCGTAGTGACTGTTATGATGTGATTCTTGATTGGATGTTTAAAGCTGAGACTCCTTTAAGGATGCTATTGGGAAAGAAGACCATGGTTTTATATTGCAAGATCAGAAACATATTTTTCTTGAAAGATCAGACAAAGAGTGACAGATGATGATTAACTAAAAAGGTTGGACTCGAATACTGGCCTGCTGATTACTGCTATTAAGAGGCAATAATAGTCATGGTCTAATGTAATGAGAAAACTTAAACCAAAGAACTAATGTTAAAGAAATAAAGGAGTTTGTGATGTTAGAATGGAGCGTAGGTTATTCGGAAATTGATGGGGCTAAACCAAAGGAGTTTGTTTCCTCTACAGTGCCGGGTGCAGTTCAATTAGACTGGGCTAAGGCAAAGGGGTATAAGCCCTATATTGTTGCTGATAATTATAAGCAGTTCACGTGGATGGAAGATGTCTACTGGATTTATAAAACGACGATTAATAAGCCTGAAATCAATGATGATGAAAGAATATATTTTATCAGTAAGGGAATTGATTATAAGTTTAGGATTTTGATAGATGATGAAGTCGTGCATCGTCAAGAAGGTATGTTTAAATGGGTTGAAATAGATATAACTGAAAAAATAAAAACTCAGAGTGAAATACAAATCATCATAGATCCAGTACCTAAACAAGAGGGGGCTGTTGGAAGGGACCATGCAGACCAATCTTGTAAACCAGCAGTGAGTTATGGTTGGGACTGGCATCCTCCATTAATTCCATCTGGTATCTGGGATGAGACTTATATTGAAATCAGAAGCAAATATCACCTGAGAGAAACTGATCTCACTTATGTGATTAGTGAAGATCTGAAAACAGCAAATTGCACTCTAAAACTAAATTCAAAAGAAGCCGGTCAATCGATTCTCTTCTTGATGAAAGATGCTGAAGGTAAGGTTGTTCATGAAAAGCAAATTAACAAGTTAGATAAGCAGTTGACATATGAGTTTAAAGTTTCTTCGCCTATGCTTTGGTGGCCAAGGGGCCAAGGAGAACAGTATCTTTATACTTATCAGATACAGGTATTTTTCAATGATCAGTGTGTTGATATGAAAGATGGGAGAATAGGTTTCAGACGTGCTCGATTGGTAATGCATGAAGGTGCATGGCATGAGTTTATTCCTTTTCCAAAGGGTCGAAATAATCCACCTATCACCATGGAAATTAATAATAGACATATATTTTCAAAGGGAACTAATTGGGTAAATCCAGATATTTTTCCAGGGGTAATAACTAAAGAAACATATAGAACACTTATCCAACTTGCTGTAGATGCAAATATGAATATGTTTAGAATTTGGGGTGGCGGCATTGTTAATAAAGAGTCCTTCTTTGACTTATGCGATGAAATGGGAATGATGGTCTGGGAGGAGTTTCCTCTAGCCTGCAATAATTATAGAGGGAATGAACCTTACTTAAAGGTACTTGACCAGGAATCAAAAGCTATTATTAAGAGATTAAAGAAGCACGCCTCTGTTGTGATGTGGTGTGGCGGTAATGAGTTGTTTAATAATTGGTCAGGTATGACTGAACAATCGCTTGCTCTAAGACTCTTAGATAAAAACTGTTATGAGTTTGATAGAGACACACCATTTATTATGACATCACCTATCATGGGAATGGCACATGGAAACTATGTATTTCAATATGACGATGGACGTAGTATTCATGAGGTAATGACTTCCTCAAGTAATACTGCTTACACTGAATTTGGATGTCCATCAATATCAGATTATGATTACTTAGAGACATTTATACCAAAGGATGAGTTGGAGACACCAGCACCAGGAGGTTCTTGGGAAATTCATCATGCTTACAATGCTTGGCAAGGTGATACATGGATGTCGAGAGGCATTATAGAACATTACTATGGTAAAACGGACGATGTAAAGCTACTTATTGAGAATAGTCAACTCTTACAAAGTGAAGGGTATAAGGTTATTTTTGAAGAGGCACGTCGTCAAAAGCCGAAATGTAGTATGGCTTTGAATTGGTGTTACAATGAACCGTGGCCATCAGCTGCAAACAACAGTTTGATAAATTGGCCTGCACGACCTAAAAAATCTCTCAAAGCAGTTGCAGATTCGTTGAGAGATACGATGGCGAGTGCAAGAGTTTCGAAATACATTTGGACGGGTGAAGAAGTATTTGAAGCACAACTTTTTATGTTAAATGATAGTCCGGAAATTATAGCAGAAGGCAAAATGTCTATCTACCTTGTTATAGATGATGAAAAACATCATATGCTAACTTGGGATTATAAAAGTGTACCTGAGAACCAGAATTTAGAAGGACCAACTGCAAGGCTTATATTACCTAATAAACATGTTGATCGAATGAGCGTGCAAGTAGAAGTTGAAGGTATACCAGCATATGCATCTAGTTATACTTTTGCCTATAGATTTAAAGAACCTAACTTGGAAGGCTTGAGACAATTAAATAATTAATGAGTCTATTTTGTCTAAAGGCTTATTTCTTTATTTTAAATTGAGTAACAGTTATAAGAAGGGTATGCCATTTAAAGAATTTGTAGACATCACATATTACTGGAAGGCTGTTTTAAGATTATTAAAAAGATTATTTAAGGAGAGGTAGATGAGAAATAAGTTAATTATAATTACCTTTTTAGTTGGGTTAGTGATTACATTTGTAATATTTACACAGATGGATAACCCTATTTCTGAAACCAAATACACGAGCGATGATTTTAGGAAAGTGCCACTCAATATTATGACATACAATGTATTAATGGGTCTAGAAGACACAGAGAGGGAAGAGGCTTTTATTGATTATATGAATGATCTGGATGTTGATGTTTTAGCACTCCAAGAACTGAATGGAATATGGCCAAAAGAGTTAAAGAAGTTGGCTTCAAGTTATGGCCATAATCATTCTGTGATGCTTAAGATTACTGGCTATCCGATAGGTATCACTTCAAAATATCCAATAGAATTAATCAGCAAGAATTTTTGGGGTTATCATCATGGTATGCTACATGTAAAAATCCAAGGTATCAATTTTATTATAGTGCACTTGTCGCCTGAAAGTGCAGATAAAAGGGTAGAAGAAACAGAGCGTATTTTAGACTACATGGAGAAGAAAGAAATATTGGATAAACAAGATGTGATCATATTGGGTGATTTCAATGCGCATTCCAAGGTAGATGAAGGATACATTTTAGACAATGATATTTCTGGTCAGACACAAGAGAAGAACTTGATTGACGGTATTATTGACTTTCGTGTAATTGATTATTTTATGGATTCAGGGTTTAAAGAGACTTACGCCATGTTAAATGATGTGAGTGATAGAACCTTTGTCACATGGTCACCTAGAAAAAAGGAAAAAAAGGGTGAACGTATTGATTTTATTTTGGCATCTCATCAACTCGCTGATTATTTTACCGAGAGTGAAATATTGGTGAATGAGAAAACAGAGTTTATTTCAGATCATTTCCCAATTATTGTTAAGATGAAAGAGTAAATATTCAAGGTAAATCGAAGTTTGTTTTGAGTTGATGATAGCCATAGGTGTTCATCCAAAGTACATATTTCTCCTTTGATGAGCTCTGTTTTAGGAGACTTAAATAAGGGAATGTGGAATGATATGCTATAAATTTCAGAAGGGGTACCCCTTCAAATTGGTAGTTTGTAAACTAGGTAAAGCACCGTTATTAATATGAAAGGAAGATACTAAAATAATCGTTAGTATGAGTAGGTGGTATGAGAAAAAAGATTAGTCTAAACCGAAACTGGCAGTTTAAAGAAAGCTTTGAAGTAAATGACCCTCATTCAGCAAACATAAGTGAGTTTATTGATGTTGATTTACCTCATACACATAAGGAGCTACCTTATAATAGCTTTGATGAAGAAATGTACCAGTTTATTAGTTGCTACAGGAAGACATTTAAATTAGATAATGTAAAATCTACTGAAAGAGTACTTCTTCATTTTGAAGGGAGTATGACGTACACTGTTGTTTATTTGAATGGACATTTCCTAGGAGAACATAAAGGTGGTTATACACCATTTGTATTGGATTTGACAGAATATCTTGAAGAAAATAATGAGCTTATTGTGAAAGTAGATGGAAGAGAGATCGAAGATATTCCACCTTTTGGTTTTGTTGTTGATTTCCTAACATATGCAGGTATTTATCGTGATGTGTATCTAGAAATTGTTCACGAATTGTATGTTGAAAAGTGTCACACAAGAACTGAAATGGTTCTTGAAACAAATAAAAGAGCAATTAGTGAAGTTTATATAAAAAATATAAAGAAAGAAATGCAGACGTTTACAGTGAAGACAACACTGAAGGATCTACATGGTCATGTAATATCAAGAATAGAAGGGAATGTTATTAATAGCGATGAGCTAATTCATTGTACTCAAGAACTGAATGAACTGAATGATATCCAACTGTGGTCAACAGAAAATCCTGTTTTATATGAAATAAATATTGAAATTTCTAATGGAAATGGTCAGTTGTTGGATTTCTACAAACATCGCTTGGGATTTAGAACTGCGGAATTTAAAGTTTCTGGCTTTTACTTAAATGGTGAAAAAACAGTGATTAGGGGTCTAAATAGACACCAAAGCTATCCATATGTAGGAAATGCAATGCCAAAAAGGGCGCAGATAGATGACGCTGACATATTGAAGTATGATTTGGGGGTCAACCTTGTAAGAACATCTCATTACCCTCAGTCTAAAGATTTTCTAGACCGATGTGATGAAATTGGTTTGTTGGTGTTTGAAGAGATACCAGGCTGGCAGCATATTGGTAATGAGAAGTGGCAATCAGTGGCACGCAAAAATATTGAGGCAATGATTAATAGAGATTACAATCATCCTTCAATTATCATTTGGGGTGTCAGAATTAACGAATCAAAGGATCATCATGAATTTTATACATCAACTAATGAAATTGCCCGAAGACTTGATGATACAAGACCTACAGGTGGTGTTAGAGTAATAAAAGAGAGTGAGTTTTTAGAAGATGTATTTACTTTTAATGATTTTGTACAAGGTGATCCTAATGACAGAGATGATAGAATTTTAATACCACAACATGAAGCAACAGGTTTGAATGAACTAGTTCCATATTTAGTAACAGAATATAACGGACACATGTTTCCTACAAAGCGATTCGATCAAATTCAAAGACAAGAGGAGCATGTGAAGCGACATCTCAATGTACTTAATATGACAGAGTTAATGCAGCATACATGTGGTAGTATAGGATGGTGTGCTTTTGATTACAACACCCATTATCAATTTGGATCAGGTGATCGTATTTGTTATCATGGGGTTATGGATATGTTTAGACTACCAAAGTTTGCATCATATGCTTATACGAGCCAGATTAATCCATCTAAGAAAATTGTAATGGAGCCAGTACTTATTTATGCAATGGGTGAAAAGAATTATGGAGGAATAACTCCTCTAACGATCTTAACAAATGTAGATAGTATAGAATATCGAATTGATGATAAATTATTTGGGAGATATTATAAAGATAAATCTAAATTTCCTGGTCTCAAACATCCCCCAATAATAATAGAGGGTGTATCGGATGTATGGGGATCTGGCTTCCATGATATTGAATTTATTGGTTATATTAAAGGCAAACAAGTTATCAGAAAATTATATGTAAAAAATCCTGTGGTGTCACAGCTGGAGTTAAAAAGTGACCACAAGTGTCTTTCATCCCTCGAAGCAGACGTTACGAGAGTTGTTGTTTCGGCCTTAGATCAAGTGGGCAATGTTTCGCATTATTCAGATTTAGTTGTTGAACTGGACATAAAAGGGCCCGGAGAAATTATTGGTCCCAAAACTTTTGCTTTAATCAGTGGACAAAGAGCGTTTTGGGTAAAGACTTCATATATGCCTGGAATAATAGAAATTACTGCAAAAATTCATGGCAGAAAAATATCGGATCGATGTATAATTGAAGTCGAACAAATAAAAATTAATTAGATTAAAAGTGAATTGCGAAGTTGTTTGATGCTTGATTAGCTAGACGATTAAGGCTCAGATCTAAGTAAGTGATTAAGATGTGTATTCAAAGAAGCGGTTGCTGAATAATCCTATGTGGAGGAAGATTTAAATAATTTAACGAAACATAGCAAGAATTCTCCTTCCTCTTAGCCTTACGAACTCATAGAATAATAGCGTATGTGGGAGATATATTGCAAAAAAGAAACTGAAGAAACAGAAACAAGCTAACACATCTACAACCATATAGTGTGGTTAGCGGAGGATGATGTTTGACTACTACATGTATTGATAGTAGTAATTTAATACACCATATAAGTAGCGTTATAAATCAAATTAAATGAGAATAATAAATTTTTTCATAAAGAAAAGCGTAGGTGAATTCTACGGTTTTACATTTTATGCTGGCGATACTTTTTCTAGATGAAGTAGGAAGAACGGAAGCACATGATAAAGAGAAGCACTCTATGATTCAATTGCTATCCATACTTCCAGAGGATCAAAAAAACGAGATCATGATCTTATGGGAAGAGTTTGAAAGCTACAAATCAGAGGAGGCTATATTTGTATGAACTTTAGATTCTTTACAACCACTACTCATTCATATTCTTACATCAAAGGACAAGAGTAACCCAAAAGGTATTTTTGCCTCTAACGTTTTAGATAAGAAAAAGTTCATTGAAAAAGGGACCCCTGATTTATGGCCAACGGTGTTAAGTTTAATTGAAGAGAGTAAAGAAAAGGGACTATATTATTAAAATTATGGTATGGAAGAAAGAATTTGTCGCTAACCTGTAGCCGGTAGTACCTGTAAATTGTTGATTAACATTATGTATTACAGAAAAAATTTTAGGAACCTTTGATTTTGAATTAGTCAATCGTGATTTTGAGTGAGAGATGACTGCCTTTTGACTATGTTGAAGCAATATCGGGTAAATAATATGAATAATACCGATAATACAGATTGCTGGAACCACTGGAAAGACTATGAGCTAATAGGAGTCAAATTCCTGCAGTTGAGTGGGAGTGAGTGAAACGAACGTACTAATCGTAAAAACAGAGAAGTGCATAAATTAGAATAAAAAGACGACTGAGTGTGTTCACATACTCAGTCGTCTTTTTATTCTAATTTATATAGGGCGACGAGCCCGTTGTGGACATCTCGAAGAGTGGCCACACAGCGCGAAGAGTGGCCACACAGCGCGAAGTGATGAACCGTGTAGAGTTAGATAACATGTGATTTGTAACGCGTCGTTCACGATTTGAAAAATCGGGAACGCTCTTCTTGGCTTTCGACTCAAGAGCTAAAGAGGAAAACTCTTCTTGGTTTTTCAATATTGAGCAATGAATAAACGCTACAAACAATATTCCAATCACCATAAATACTGTAATACCACTAAATAGTATAGACGATTTATAGAAAGAACTTCACAGCAGAATTGAGATTGTTAGCTAGCTAAATCAGTCTCTATATGCGTGACTGTCACCGAGGTCTATCCTCTTCCGTTTATACCTTTGAGAAACACAGCAGAGGAGGCGGTCACTTGAGAGACAAGCGTTGCATAGGCTTTAGCTTTGATTAAATACTTGCATCCAAGAGATTCTATGGTTTGAATGATTTCTACATCGAAGTAGCCACTATCCATACGGAAAAAGATTTCCAAGTCACTCGTTTTAAGAGTGGCTACAATCTCTTTAATCAGTTCTGCAGCACCATTTGCGGTGTATGCATTACCACTTCTAACAAAACCAGTGACATAGGCTTTGAGTTCATCACAAAAGGCAAATTGTATGTTGTAACACCGGTTTCCAAGTTTTTTAGGATTGTAGCCTTTAGTAGCGCCTTCTTGGTGACCTTCTACATTAATGACACTGCTATCGATATCAATTGTGATGGATGTCAGTCCACTTTTAGAAAGTAACTTTTTAAACACTTTGAAGTTGATTTCTCTGAACATTTGCGTTGTCTTGAAGCTGAAGTTGCTTAAAAAGCGCGACACAGTTTCAGGCTCTTTAACAGAGATCTTAAACTCATGGACAAGGGGATCATTCTTTAAAAGTTTTAAACGTTCGAGCTTATCTATGCCAATAAAGTGACCGCAGAGCATGGTCTTAACATGATTCATTTTAATCTTGTTTACAGAAGCGATTTCAAAAGTGAGGTCATTTTCAATCATCTCAAAAATGCCGTTGTTTTTAGTGTTCTCTAGCATCAGAAAAAACCCTGCATTTGATGTGAGATTCTTAGCCTTAAACTCGATTTTATTTATCATAGCCATCTCCTTCACAACAACTCTGTTTGTTACATTTTTACCCACCAAATAAGGCAAAAAACATATAAATAGACGCTGATTTGTGTGGTTTTATTTCACCCAATGGGTGAAAGGATGGAGTTGGCTTAATCATTACAAGTACTTGCTTAAAGGATTATTCGAGTAGGTTACACGTAGAATCTAGGAAATATGTAAAGAAATTTGACAATGAGAAGCAACTAATCAAAGCATCAGATACAATCCTAGAAATCGAAATCACCGACATAATTGCAGTAGAGGATACGTTTGGTAATAACAACATAGTTAGTGTTGCTTTTGAACTTATCAATCAATACAAAGGTGAGGAAATAGAAAATGTTCATAGGTTATTGCTAAAAGATGAAGTCGGAATAGGGTCTAAGTACGTAGTTTTTCTATCAAAAACCTATGATGGTGGGTTATTACCAACTTCTAAAGAAGGAAGTGTTTTAGATTTAGTAAACCTTGATATTCAGGTTCAAAAGGAACTAGAAAAATTACACTAAAATTGTATCATCCGAAGAGAAGAATATCTGCGCGAATGACTCTAATTATCGGATAAGTCTTATGCTAGTTACTGAGCCTACTTGTGAAATGAAATGTATTTATGAAGGTATTGAAATTGCTAAACGTGAAGGCAAATTTAAAGGTAGAAAGAAAATTGATAAACCTGCTAAGTGGAATGAAGTTTATAGTAAGTATATGAGCAGGGAGTTAACTGCAACAAAAGCTATAGAAGTATTGGGATTAAAGAGGAATACATTTTATAAGTTCGTTGCTGAAGAAAAAGAAAGTGCATAAGATAGGTAATGAGGTAGAAAGAGCAATCTTTCTACCTTTTTTATTGTGTTGATTACAGTAATTGTTATAGGTGCAGGAGTTGTAATTATAGTAAGGGGGGGATATTAAAAGTCTACAGATTTTTTCTTATATGACATGAGTGCAATAGTAGCCTCATCTACACAACCGAAAAAAACTGCGCCGTTTCTAGCCGTCATATCAATCAACTTTTATTAAAATCGTAATCATATCCCTCATCCTACATAGATTTATCAACCCCAAGTATATTAGTGATTTTTATTCAGTAGGCTATGATAAGTTGAATGTATCTAACTAAAATAGAGATAACCAATCACCATCTTACGGAGTAAGATGTTTTCGTGGCTTGAAGGAACGAAGTGACGTTATCCTTTAACCCAGTAGATAATCTAAGTTATATAGTAAATTTGAAAATCTACTGACATTTCAAACTACTAATGTATTAGTGTTTTTTGATCAATTATTTGTGATAGTCTGAAATTGTGTATTCTAAACAAATGAGAAATCAATCTATATCATTTGGATCAAGATTCGTTACTGTGGTTTGTAAGATTGTTTATATTTTTCTTGTAGCCAGTAGATTATGTAAGTTATATAGTGAATTGAAAAATCACCTGACAAATAATCAATTAGGTTGGTAAGTATGTTTTAAAATGGTAAAATAGGATAGGGTAATTTACATAATTTATCTGCTGTTCATAGAATTGAAAAATTGATTGAACAGATTGAGGAGAAAACCTTCATGAAGCAAAGAATATTTGAAATTATCGAACCAGCTAATAATGATGATAAAGCAAGTTTATTATTCGATCGAATCATAGTAATTATGATTCTGATTAATGTGCTAGCCATAATCCTAGAGTCATTTGAAAGCCTTTCCTTGTCCTATGGTTCAACTTTTAGAATAATTGAGGTAATATCTGTTGCAGTGTTTACCGTTGAATATGTTCTTAGAATTTGGACAGCACCTCTAAAATATAAATCAATTAGCAAAACTAAATCCGTATATAGGCAAATTAAAAGTCCAATGGCAATAATTGATCTACTGGCAATACTTCCCTTCTATTTACCAATGTTCATACCAATTGATCTAAGATTTCTTAGAATTATTAGACTGACTAGAATGTTCCGTCTGTTTAAGTTAAATAGATATAACCAATCGTTAAACATGCTCAGTAGAGTAATACAGCGCGAGAAAGAACATTTGCAAGTTACACTCTTTGTAACGTTTCTATTGCTGTTAATAGCCAGTACACTCATGTATACATTTGAAAATCATGTTCAACCAGAGGCATTTAGCAATATTGTAGAAACGTTTTGGTGGGCAATTGCAACGCTTACTACGGTAGGTTATGGTGATGTTTATCCAATAACTGCTATTGGAAAAGTTCTATCAGGAATAATTGCACTACTTGGAATTGGTGTAGTAGCTTTACCAACAGGAATATTGAGTAGTGGGTTTTTGCAAGAGTTGAACGATCGAAAAGTAAGTGAATCAGATAAGTGTACTTGTCCTCATTGTGGGAAAACCTTTTAAGTGTGATTAACATATAAAAACTGGATGGTGAAATTTATGCGTGACTTTGAGGAAATTGCACATGCTGGTGGTAAAATCACAATTGAAATTGTTGATAATTCATATGGGTTTAATATTGAACATTCAATTCCTACAGCGTTTAAAGTAGGACAAATCAGGGAAGAGATATTTGGCATAGAAGTACCAATATTTATGATATCAGATAGTGAAGGAATGTATGGTTCATTGTGTAATAGTTGCGATTCTTATTTCAGGAGTGCTGTATTTATAGAAAAGTTGATTTGTCCATATTGTGGTATTAAGGACAATATAGGGGGGTTCTTTACTAAAAACCAGCAAATTTATATAAAAGTATATAAAGATACATTTTTAACAGCGATAATGCAGAAAAAAACAATGGTTATAGATTTTGATAGAATGAACAGTAATAAGCTAATGTTTAATACTAAAGTGTATTCAGAAATGAGACAGCAAACTAAATTCATATGTGATAACTGCTCAAATATAACAGATATTTTAGGCGTTTACGGATACTGTCCAAGATGCGGGGTTAGAAACACTTATAGTATATATAAGAAAAAATCAAATTTAATAAAAAGTAGTTTACAAAGTATTGAGGTGAAAAGAGATGAGCAACATGTAATAGCTGATACTTTGGCAGATTTATTAAAGCGATCGATTTCAAATTTTGATGGTTTCGGAAAAGATATAAAAAATGAACTAATTTCTAAGTTATGTATCGATAAAAAGAAGAACTTTAATAAGGAATTAAGTTTTCAGAGAGTAAAGCAAGCAGATGATATATTATTTAAGGAATATGGTATTGGATTGTTTGAAGGAATCAGTAGTGAGAATATTGAACTGATTATAAAAATGTTTCAAATAAGACATCTTTACGAGCACGGAAGCGGAATAATTGACGAGGAATATATAAAAAAATCTGGAGATAATACTGCAAAAATTGGAAGTCTTCTAAGAGTTGATTTATACGAGCTTAGAGATTTTTGCTTGACAATGGATTCACTTGTAGGAAAGTTTTGGAGTAGTTTCTTAGAAAAAGGATATTTTAAAGTACAGTAGCGCAAAACTGCTAGGGTTCTAATTTAATGTGAACTTTTACTTGAATGAATAAATATATTCGTATACGTACACATCTGCTAGATAAAGTGAAATTATGTAATTGTGTCTAATATGACATTTGCCATCGTCGATAATTGACCAAAGCAACAAAATGTATGCTAACTCATTTTTCTGCATCATCTAAATAGTATGTAATCTACTCAATAAATAGTAAATAATGCTAGTAATAAAATATTACTTTTATTGAGGGATAAGAAAACTAAGAATAACTGGAGGGCTAATTGGCTAAAAAAAAATACGAAGTTATATTCTATATAGTAATATTTTTGGTTTGAAGGTGGAACTTGAAAAAATCAAAACTCAAATAGGCAAGGAAAATGTACTTCAAATGATGATAATACTATCTTTGTTGCAATTTGACAAATCTCAAACTAAGAACTTGCAAAACATATACTTGGAAGAAATAAATCGATTACATGACGAAAAAATTTGTAAAATTATAGAAAAGGAAATTTCAAGGAATATATTATGTTCAGAACAAGGGATACTAACAGCATGGAAGTATTTAATCGCTAATAGAAATGAGAGACTTTATAAAGAACGTTCATTAGCTAAGACAGATGTATACAATACTGTGAATCTAATTTTAGCCTTACAAGATCATTTGCATAATCCTAAATTTTTAAGTCAAGAGAAACTGGAATCATATTTGATTAAGAATATTATATTTAATAGTAATAAAGATGATAGATTAGAGATTGTTAGGCCATATTTAATGTACATTTCAAGTGAAGTAAAAAGAACTAAAGCTAGTATTGAATTTGATAAGGTTTTAAGTAACTTCAAGAAAACATATCAATATTCATTAGATGATTACCTTTTGATCATTTTTGTTTTTTTCTTAAGATACTCATTTGAATATCAAACAATATCACTAGAAACGCCATGGATACTATCAATAAAAAGTACTCAACTAGGTGAAATAGCTAATCAATTATTAGTAAAAATTGCAAATGAATTGGTTGCAAATAAAGAGATGCTAAAAACATGGTCAGAAGAAAGTTGTGAATTGAATTGGGATTTTAGGATGTTCTATGAAAAACCATTATTTGATATAGGGGATTATAGAGTTATACCATTCAATAAGAAGTATCTATTATCTCAATTCTATGACTCTCTTCTATTTAAAATGCAAAGTTGTACAGATAAAAAGTGTGATTTCAATGCTTTAAATGGATATATTCTTGAAGATTACTGTACTTGGTTAGTAAAAAGTCTAGGTGGTGAAAACATAAAAAAATACAAGATAATTGAAGAGTTTAAGTATAAGAAAAATCAAAGAAAGTCCCCTGTGCATATTCCGGACCATTTTGAGCCACCGTTCCGATGAAGTGAACCCATTTAAGTAGACATGATAAGCTGAGCCATATATCATATATGGAAAAGGAGAACATCATGAGTCTACATTATAAAGTTTCATTCAAAGACAAGGTATTGAATAAACATATAAATGA
>NZ_QQWI01000021.1 GCF_004125825.1 Fusibacter sp. A1
CCTAATTTTATACAGTCAGTGGTAAACAAATTCGTGAGCGTTATCAGATTAATGGTAAACGAATTGATGATCACTAGTGGTAAAGAAATTCATGAGCGAGTGGTAAACTTTTTCATTGACATTCACATAGTCGCTTCCATTCGACTAAACATTGCCTCTAACTTCTCAGCGATGGTGGATTCAAGAGTATATGAACTAACATTAGGAGAATCAAAACGCTCTAATTGCGTTGGTATATTTATAGTGTCTATTTGAGGAACTACGACATCACCTATGCCAATATCGATGTCAAATGGCGTCCTTGTGTTCAAAATTTTAGCCACAACCTTCAGTCTAATCCCAGGATACTCTTTTTGTTCAGTGATTCTCTCTACTGATTTTATCTGTAAGTCAATAAAACTGTTGTCTGTTTTAGTTTTAATGATATCATCAATCATGACTTTCATTTCATCTGTATCATTTGATACATGGTTCCCTAAAAAGTCAATATCCATTGTTGGTCTACCGTCTAGATCATTGAATGCAATTGGTAAGACAACTTTTTCTTTTTTGATTCATTCTTCAATCTTTGTAAAATCGACTTTTCATTCATCATTACATCCACAACCCTATGATTCGATCAACTTTTTTCGTTATGTTCATTATTTTTGCATAATCTAACAACTTTGTTATCCTTTTCTTTGGATCTCTTACATATGCAAAAATGGCTTTATTAAAAACTTCTTTGTCCATTTTGTTTTCATAACGGATTACATCACAAATTGTTCTATCTCTGTCAAAAATCGATATTGTATGTCCTTCATACTCAGCAGTGCATCTTCCAAGCTCAACGTATGCATCTATCAAGAAGTAAAACTGCATGATTGGATAATCAATCTTATACTTAGATTTGGAATTGTTCTTACTAACTGCAATATGCCATGCATTGGGAACCCTATCTGTATACCCATAGATGAATAAAGCCGACTCCAAACAGACTACCCCTTCTGGATATAGTTTGTTAATTATTGCAGCTTCCGATACAGGCAAATCATCAATCCATTCATAATATCCCGTTTTAACTTTTCCAACATAGCCTAACTCTATCAACTTATTTAAAGTAGTATTATGATATCCTCGGGAAGTAAAATCAGACAGTTTGATAATTCCTCCATGCTTTTCAAATATTTTCTTATACTCTTCAATGTTCATGTTAA
This sequence comes from Fusibacter sp. A1, assembly GCF_004125825.1. Classification (NCBI taxonomy): domain Bacteria; kingdom Bacillati; phylum Bacillota; class Clostridia; order Eubacteriales; family Fusibacteraceae; genus Fusibacter; species Fusibacter sp. A1. The sequence continues at coordinate 1,197 of NZ_QQWI01000021.1, forward strand.
TTTCTCCTCTTTAAAATTCTTAAGCGGGTTCAATTACATTCTACAGCATATATACACATCTGTATAGTAAAAAGAACCTCTCGAAAATTCCAGAGAGGACTTTTTAACAAACAAACGAAATATGGCTTAAGTACAGAATTCAACATTCTATACTTAGTTGGAAACATGGGATATTCAAGGTTTTCCTTTATATGAACAAGAACCCCTAAGTAAAACTTAGGAGTTCCAATACTTCTGGCACACCATGAGGGACCAGGGCCCCCGATGAACAGAATCAGCTATTCTTTTCTATAACGTTCTATATTTTCTGTAACGTATGAAACAACTCGGTTTTTAGGCCATAATTTCTGTATAAACAGATATCAATCTATAACTTTGTTGGGAAAATGTTGGGAAGTATCCAGCTTAGCATTAGTGATCATAAGTATTTAAACTTACTGTAAAAGTCGTTCCATTTTCCTCATCACTGGTTACAGTAATCTTACCTTCATGCATTTTAACAATTTCACTGGCTATGGTAAGTCCAAGTCCATAGCTATTTTCTTTTCTAGTTCTTGATTTATCTACCATGTAAAACCTATCAAAAATGCTATCAATTTCTTCTTTTGGTATCAATCGACCAAAGTTGTTTACAGTGAGTATCACTTTACTAGGAGATTTCTTCAAGCTGAATGTTGTAATTGTCTTTTTATCCGAATACTTCATGGCATTATCTAATAAGATAATATTAAGTCGTTTTAAATGACTATAACTACCTTTCAAATAAATATCGGAATCAATGTCCATAGAAAGCTCTTTTCCTGCATCATAGAAGACGGTTTCAAATGACATGGTACTTTCAAATGCAAGATCACTCATTGAAACTTTTTCGAATGGTATCTGTTCAACACTGAAATCTAATTTCGTCAACATCAATAAATCTTCTATCAATGTTTGCATATGTTTCACTTCACTATTTATATTCTCAACCCATTTCTGTTTTTTTTCTTCAGGATTACTGGATAAAAAGGATGTGTTTGCTCGAATAACTGTTAAAGGGGTCTTGAGTTCATGAGAAGCATCCATAATGAATTGCTGCTGTTGTTTCCAAGCTCTCTCAACAGGTTTAACAGCTATATATGATAGATACAAACTTGCCACAAAAAATACGATTAAAGAACTTCCAAGTATTAGAAAATAACTTCTAACCTGTCTTTGCATGAAACTTTCCTCATGGGAATAATCGATAAATCCAGTGATGTTGTTATCATACTTTTTATATATGAGACCATAGTCAGTCAAAATACCCTTGTTTTCACTTTTATTATTAGTTGATATTAACAGCTCATATACCATTTCTTCAGTAACTCGACTACTAGGGTCTGTAATTTCTACTAGCTCTGTCGTTTCACTTGTTCTGGTAAAAAAACTAAATACCTTTGACTGGTCATCAATAAATCTATCTTCACTATATGATTTCTCATTATCATCTATTTGTAAACCATCATTCGTATAACCCTCAGCATACAGTTCATCGAGAGCCCTATAGCTATCATTCATCATATGTTGTCTTGAGGATGTAATCAGGCTGACTAGGAGCCCAGTTAAAATCAGGCCTATTAGTGTCATCATAATGATTACAAATCGGATTCTTAGTTTCTTAATCATGGCCTTCCTCCAACTTATATCCTAGCATTCTTACAGCTTTGATATTGATATCTGAGCCAATGTAATGAAGTTTCTTTCTAAGAAAAGACATATATGCCTCAACGTTATTGCTTGTAGCATCAGACTCTTCACCCCATACCTTTATAAGAAATCTTTCCTTAGAAACAACATTCCCTGCATTGGAAACCAAGATCTTCATAACCTCATACTCTTTCGCACTCAGATTGACTGATTTTATACCTTTGGTCATAACAAACGATTTGTTGGATATTTCTATATCACCAAAGCTCAAAATATCTGAAATAACCTCATGACCTCTTCTTGTAATTGCACGCAATCTTGCTAATAGTTCTTCAGGTGCAAAAGGCTTTGAAAGATAATCATCAGCCCCAAAGTCTAACCCTTGAACCTTATCACTGATATCGCCCCTAGCAGTTAACATCAAGACAGGTGTTATGATTTTTTGACTCCTGATGAGCTTAATAACTTCAAAACCATTCATTTTCGGCAACATCACGTCAAGTATAACTGCATCATAGTCACCATTACTCACGTAATACAAACCATCCATACCGTCATAAACCGCTTCAGTGTCATATCCTGAATCCTTTAGTATTTTGCAAAGTGCTTCTGAAATTTTTTTATCATCTTCTATAACTAATATCTTCATATTTCTTCCTTTATTCAACATTCTACTTACAATCCATTTATACCCAAATCCAAATAGAATATGTCCTATATTTTTAAGCTGACTTTCTATATTCATATCATCAATCCTCAAGGGTATACCCTTGAGGATTGATGATACTAAAAGTAATCTAAAATCTTTACTGACTTTCAAGAACTTTAAACTTGCCCATCATACCTTTTTCCTCATGAATCAAAATATGACAATGGTACATATAATCACCTGTAAATCTGAACTTAACTTGGAGTTTCATAGATTCATTCGGTCTTAAATAGATGGTGTCTTTCCATCCAGTCGTTTTATAATCACTTGCTTCGCCATCGATTTCAACCACCAAGAACTGTGCATTGTGGATATGAAAGGAATGATTTTCGTCGTCTATGTTGTTCACTTCAAAGTAGTAAATTTCATCCTTGATAAACTCTTCATTATAGACTGCAGGATCAAAGGGGGTGTTATTGATGATGTTTCTTCCTAAGTCAAAAGTATGAGTAGTGGCTTGATTTGAATAGGTCTCATATGGTGTTGTCTCAACCAACATTTCTGGTATTGAAATCGTTTCTGTAGATTCACCAGTAACCCTTAAGCTGAGAACGATTTGCCCGTTAGCAATTACTTCAACTTGATCTCCTACTCTTTTATCAGATAGATCAATTAAAAACTCAATTCTTTGTCCCGCTGCGATTTCAAAACTGTCAGCTTCTTGTGGTGCTTCTAAGAGACCACCATCTGTACCAATGACACTTACTTTACTGCCATCATTCGTGAATATATCCATAATACCATGATTGCTACCATTCAAAGTCCTGAATCTTATCACTTCGTTTTTCACTTCAAGATAGGGTCTGTTATAACCATTGGTCATGATTGCAAAACCTTCTGTTGTATCTGAATTCGAACCCTTACCGTCTTCAAAATTTAGCTCAGAATGATTTTTATTATGAACCGCTCTAGTATTTTCAGTGTTTACCCTTTTGTCTTGATTATCAGTGTCTAATGATTGACCATGGTCAATTTGCCCTTCAGCATCAAACAACTTAGCCTGTAGAACCAATGGAATATCATTTAGACCATAGTCAGTAGGCAAGTCAATATCCTTTATTGCTTCATCTTCAATGATTATCAATCCTGCTAAGCCCTCATAAGCTTGTGATGCCGTAAATCCCATGGCATGAGGATGATACCATATGGTCGTTGCTTGTTGATCCACTGCCAATTCATAGGTTTTTGATTCACTAGGCTTAACGATAGCAACGCTACCAGCTGCTCCATCATTTTTTCCAGTTACTTCAAGGCCATGCCAATGGACTGTCGTATTTTCACTTAGATTATTGGTTATTGTGGGATAAAATGTACTGCCTTTTTGTAACTTTATTGTCTTACCCAAATACCCCTGATTATTGTAACTTTTTGTTTTAGAAGTATAACCTTCAAAGAACTCAAACCCAGTCTCATCTACAGTGATCTCAAATGATGAGCCATCTTGCGTCATATCCACAAGTTCTGGAATAAGGAGTGGTCTCTGATTTTCATTGTTTTCTGGTAACTCTGTTGCATATCGTCTTTCTTCTTCATTTCTAAATAAATCAAAATCTCTACCACGCATGATGAGCATAGCGACAATTATCAATAAAATTAGAATGATCACCACTAATAACACAGTAATTTTTTTCATTTTTAAACCTCCTATTTAGCAGTCTTAAATAAATCATTATTTGATTCATCTGTCTTTTTTCTAATAATGTTAGGTATTCTCAGCCCCTTCGTATAGTTAATTGAGCCCTTAACCTTACACACATCTATACAATCCATACAAGAAATGCAAGTAATATCATTTACAATTTCGCTCTTCATCAGATCTACTTGCATTGGACATTCTTTATTACACTTTTTACAGGATACACAATTTGATGTTCTCTTGATTCTAAAGATTCTTAAAGATGAAAACAGACTGTATTCTGCACCTTTTGTACATAAGTACTTACAGTAAAACCTTTCATTGAAAAGGGATGCTCCTACTAACAAAATAAAAACAAGTAGTGATAAAATAGTATCAACTTCACCTACTAATAGATTGGTGAAAGTTCTTCTAGGTTCTAAACCAAAAGTCGCCAGACCATTGATGCCAAAAGGTAAAAAAGCAATAAAGTATAATAAGTATCTAGAATACTTCAGATATTTGTGTACTCCAGGTTTAAACTCGAGTTTAGGTAATCCTATAAATCTGCCCAACTTGCCCATAATATTTTGTACAAAACCTAAGGGACAAAACCAAGAACAAAATATCGGTCCTAGTATTATAGTAGATAAAAGTATTAAAGTAGTGATCAAGGGATTTCTATTCAGTCCTAAGTATATTAAATAAATCCATACCAAAGTTGTAATTGTTCTAATAACAAGTATTTTCTTCATTTATTAAGCTCCTCTATTGTAGATTATATTTTTCTCTCTATCATGTACTCATCTTAGCAAATGTAACTGAAAGAAGACTGAAAAAAACTTTCAGGTTTATTTCAGCTTTCTAGATTAAATCATAGTATTTCTTTCAAACTCACAACAGTCAATTTCCTCAACCATCATAGTCGAGGGTACAACCGGATAAAAGGGTTGCAAATAGTGAGGTCAAGAGTTCGTAGATACAATTAGAGATTTCTTTTCCCAACACATTCCCAACTTTCAAAACAATGAAATATCACTTATTTGAGCAAAAACTACAAGAACCCCTAAGTAAAACTTAGGAGTTCCAATACTTCTGGCACACCGTGAGGGACCAGGGCCCCCGACGAACAGATTCGCGGTCCCATGTTCCTTCTTCTGTTTTGATCTGAAGCTACTAAGCGAGGATTATAAGCAAAAGACGAAGTCAGGGCGACTTCGTCTTTAATCTTCTGATCTTCTATCCCTCTACTTACTCAACTCAATACGCCTTGCAAGACTTCCCGTACAGGCTATGAACACCGATGCGATCAAGAGGTTGATGCCGAATACGGCAAGCACTGTCCAAAATACGGATTCTGTCATCGCACCAACAACTCCTGCTGCAACTCCTGTAGGAAGTGCGACTAAGAGCATCTGCACCATCTTGATGAAGGGCATCATGACAGCGGCATCTGTCGGGTTTTGGAAGAATACTTTTGAAAGGATGTTGCTGTACAAGAGGATGATGTAGAACACAAGCTGCAGTCCGACCATCACTCCCAGCACTAAAGGTTCCACCCCTTTGGTGAACATGAGAATTCCGTTGAAGATCAGTACGTTGAGCACCAGGCGGGTGATAGCGAGCCTATGCATTGAAAAGAGCTTGAGGCTGTTCTTTTCTGGAATCATGATGAACCTTGCTGTCAGGAAGTCTTCCTCACTTTTGTTGGCTGCTGCGACGATGAGCAGCAAGTAGGCGTAGACACCGTTTAGCACGTAGGCGAACCAGTAATGCTCGCCGCCTGTGATCATGTTGTAGATCACCACGCCGACAGCCGCCAGGATCACCGCTAATTCATAAAAGCCGAATAAGTGATGCAGGTCCGACTTGTTCTTGATGACCTTTTCCTTCCAGTAGTAGGCGCTATGTCCTGTCTCGCTGCTCATCACTACTGACCGGCGCGACTCGAACCATTTGAAGCTGAACTGAAGCTTGTTGCCTTCCCTTTGGCGTTTACGAAGCCTTGTCATGTTCACAGTTCCATCGTAAACATCCTCATAATAATCGTCGGCAAGATACAAGCAAAAGCCTACAATCAGGAGTACACTGACAGCATACATCAAAGCGATCAGTTCGATACCGGCTACCCGGTAATTGTAACAGAGCAGAATCAGCGCTTTGGACCATCCTGCAAACGGAACCCAGTTGAGCAGGTCGCTGTTCATCATTTGTATGATATTGAAGCCCGACCGGTAAAAAACGTAAATCGCCGGAAGCACCACCACGCTCATCATGAGGCTCTGCGAAAGCATGACGGGTACTTTGCCTTTTAACCTTACCGAAATAAAGGTCATGGGCTGCAGTAAGAGGAAAAGTACAAGAATTCCCAAGGCACCGCTCAGCATATCAAGCACTCCCGCGCCGCTTGCGATCATCTTTCCAGAAAGGAACAGCATCATGAAGGCGATGAGCAGAACATTGCTGTACATCGATTTGATGAGCGAGGCCGCGAAGATGGTCCTTGGCGATATCGGCGAGGTGAAGGTGATGTTAAGGTCAGCAGGTTTGAAGAGGCTGAACAGTTCTTTTTTTGTGGTTCCCACATTCATGATAAGCATCATAAAAAGAAGCCCGAATGCAAAGCTGTTCACCATCGTATAGGACATTTCACCTTGCGAGTCGCTGGCGTTTATTCCATTGATCCAAACCATGAATCCCGCATACAGGAAGTAGAAGAAAAAGATAAGAATCCTTTTGGGATGGTTTCGCATGTCGACAAAGTAATTCTTAAACTGTATGAAGTCTTTTTTTAGCAGCAGTCCCAGGCTAGGCATCTTTGGTCACCTCCAGGAAGAGTTCTTCAAGGGATGCCTCCGAGGTGCCCATTTTGGATCTTAGTTCATCTGGAGTCCCCGCCGCGACCACATGACCGTCTTTTAAGACAAGCACCTTGTCGCAAGTGGATTCTATCGTGTCTAGAAGATGCGTGCTCACAAGAACGGCGCATCCGTCTTTTGCGAGTTCCCTCATCACAGCTTTCGTCTCTTTGATGGCTTTTGGGTCAAGACCGATCATGGGTTCGTCGAAAAGGACCACCTTGGGCTCTGTGACTAGTCCCATACATATGGACAGCTTCTGCTTCATACCCTTTGAGAGTTCCTTGGCGAGCTTGTCTTTTTTGTCGGACATCTCAAATCGGTTCAGTAGCGATTCGGCCTTGGGTTCCCAGTCTTTCAGGCGATAGGCCTTGGCGATAAAGACCATATGCTCCCACACCGTCATCAGCTCGTAGGCTTCCGGAACCTCTGGGATATAAGCCATCAGCCTTTTTGCCATAAGAGAGGTGTTCACTTGACCGTTAACGGTGATTTCACCCTCTGTGGCGCGGATAAGCCCTGCGATACATTTGATTGTCGTGGTCTTCCCTGCACCGTTCGGACCGAGTATTCCCATCACTTCACCTTGCTGAATTTCAAAATCGATGCCATTGACAGCATCTGTCTTTTTATAATGTTTTACCAATTTCATCACTTTTAACATAAAAATCCTCCTTAATCAAAAAGAGTATAGCACACTGGCAAACGCTTTAAAGATTCTCAGAGGATATTTAAGGTTAATTTAAGGTTGCATCCTACGATTCGTTTATCCTACTTTACTGCAATCCTTCAAGTACGAACTCGACCATCTTGACCCACGGGTCATCAAACGGGACCGTCTCATAGTAACTGCGATTACACTGGATGATCTCTTCTTTTGTCATCCATGTCGGCTGTATTCCTGAAGCAATCTCTCTTGAGGACAGTTTCAGATCCACTTGCCCGTCGTGTATGTCGCAGCGGTAGAAGTGCATTTCGGATTCATAGAGGGCGTCGTGGTCGAATCTGTCTACTTTTCTTGTGACCGCTCTCCCAAGATACTTCATTTCTCCTCGTTTTTGATAACCTGTCTCTTCGGTTAGTTCCCTTGCGGCGGCCTCAGCAAAGCTCTCGCCTTCTTCCACGGCACCGCCTGGAAACATGACATACCCTCTTTTTGTAGCGATCATAAGGAATCGCCCATTTAGCTTGGTGACTGCGATGGCTGAGACTCTCTTACTTATCGCTTTTTTATCGTCTGCCGCTATTCCCCAAAATCGATCGAACGTCATTTTTGTCCTCCTACATTCCATTTCCTTTATTATACAATAGTTTATGCTTTCTCCATATAAAAAGTCAGTCCAAGACTGAGTCTTTGACTGACCATATGTTTTCTATTTAAGTTTTTTTATCATGGTGATTGCCGGTGGTACCTCTTCGTATTTTTCAAAACCGAACCGTTCGTATAATCGTACGCTCGGATTGTTGGGATTTACGCTTAGTGAAACCTGATCATAATTTGCTTTTAAGTCCTTGAGCATCTTCACCATCAGTTCCGTTCCGATACCTTGGTTTCTAAAGGTCGGTGAAAGCGCAATGTTGAGTTCCGGCGTCTTTTGATCCACATAACCCCAGCACTTGTCATCCTCATCAAACAGCCTGATCCAGACGGCTCCAAGTGGTTGGTTTTCCTCGCTTAGAGCAATCAGTCCGTAGTCGCCTTCCTTTTCGCCCCAGTGCTGCATGTACTTTTTTAGCTCATGCAGTTCTTTCATCTCTCTAGCAGGTGGCATTTCCTCACGTGCCACAAAGATGGCATTGTAAAGCAAATCCCAAAGATACGCTTCATATTCAGGTCTGAGCTCTTTTATGATGTACTTCATGATAAACCTCTCTATTCGATAACACTTTCAATTTCTAAGTGGACAAGTCTTGATAGATCATACTCGATACGTTTATTATCCTTCATGATGCTGATAATAGGCTTATGAGGTTGCTTCTTCTTAACGTCAATGACCGTAGCTTCATCACCATTGTTCAGCTTCACTCGAGTCCCTGGTGGATAAATGGCGATATGTGCCAAAAATCCTGCTAAAACATTGTATTTTATCTGTTGACCGACTCCCTCCCTTAAAATAGAAACCGCTTGCGTCACTGGGATACAGTTCTTATACACTCTCTCTGAAATGAGCGCGTGAAAAATATCCGCTACCGTTACAATGTTCACATAATCGTCGATTTCCTTCTCTAACAGTCCGCCTTCATATCCCTTTCCATCCAGCCGTTCATGATGCTTCAAAATGATATTCTTCGCATAGGCTGTGATTCGCCTGTCGCTTTTAACCATCTCATAACCGTAAGTGACATGTTTTTTTACTTCTGCAAGTTCTTCCGGTGTCAGGCTTCCTTTTTTGTTGAGTATCTCATCAGGAACCTGTACTTTGCCTATGTCATGCAAGATGGCACCCATTCCAATATGTTTGACCATACTTTCGTCATATCCCAGCGCCTGGGCGGTTAGCATGGACAGCACGGAAACTTCTACGCTATGTCTATAAGTATACGCGTCCGAACCCATTAATACCACCATATAATACATTAAATGGTCATTATTAAACATCGCGGCATACAAGTCATCTACAACCGCTTCGAATTTTTCGGTTTCGAGCACTGGATGTGCTTGGCCTTCCTTCAGCTGGTGTTGACCTCTTTTCATATCCTTGAACACCTGCTTTACGGCCCCGATGCTTTTTATCATGGTCTCATCGCTGATCAGTGGGTTGATAGGCAAATCATCAGTATGATCCGATATGTAGACTCTAGAATAGCCTAGCTTTTCTAGCTTATCGATGATCGAGCTCGTCAGGACGGTTCCTCTATTGACCATTCTTCTAAGACCATCATCAAAAAGAGTCCTACCTAACACATCGCCTTCGCGCACATTTGAAATATGCTTTATTCTCATATGATCACCTTTTCAAACCTAAAATCCACCTAAATCCATCTATTTACTAATACCCAATATGAACTAAAAAAACCACGATTACAACTTAATTGTAACCGCGGTTTTACGATTAGTAATGTTTCACTTCACCTGGAACGTGTCCGTTAAGTTCCACTGTCATCGATTCGATCACAACATCATCAAGCGGCCTGTCTCTTCCATCCACCTGCACCTTTGCCACTGCATCGACAACATCTTGACCTTCTGTCACTCTACCAAAAGCTGCATAGCTTCCATCAAGGTGTGGAGTGTCCACATGACAGATAAAGAATTGAGATCCTGCACTGTTAGGTGATTGCGATCTAGCCATAGAAAGCGTTCCTTTTGTATGCTTGATCTTATTGTCAAACCCATTTGCTTTGAACTCGCCATAGATATTGTGTCCTGGACCGCCCATACCTGTTCCATCCGGGCAACCGCCTTGAATCATGAAGTTTTTGATGATTCTGTGGAAAATAAGTCCATCATAATACTCTGTTTCAATCAAGCTTATGAAGTTATCAACCGATTGTGGAGCATCCTCTGCGAACAATTCAATTTTAACTACACCCTTGTCTTTGATTTTTAATGTTACTACTGGATTTGACATGTTAATCCTCCTTATGTCTCTTTAATTGATATGATTTAAGTTCCTTATCCTCGTAAGTAAATTTACCAGAGAATAAATCCGAACTATGATAAATGACGTTCAAAAAGATCGGATCGCCTTCCCAGAGTGGCAAATCAAGTAATGATTCATCCTCGATCCAGTGGAGCGAGCCTTCTGATCCTTCTACCAAGTCTCCTTCAAAATCGTAACACTCATAAATAAAACACAGCCAATCCTCGTTTCCGTCAAATACGGGAAAAGCGATATGGCCGCGGTACTTCACTTCGTTGGCGATCAATCCGGTTTCTTCCTTGATTTCTCTCAGAGCGCAGTCTTCAGGCGATTCACCGGCTTCTAGTTTTCCGCCGATGCCGTTGTATTTACCTAGATGATAATCATCTCCACGCTTGTTTCGGTGAAGCATGAGGGTTTTAGAGTCCCTACGTAAATAGATCAGCGAAGCGACAATCATCTTATTTCCTCTCGGATGACTGAAAAACCCATTGAAACACAGCGTCTTTCAAATCCCTCATAATGAGGATTGATATCCACCCATAATTGCTTATAGCCCATTTTGGCATAATGCTGGGCAACCCGCTGGACAAGATAGGTTCCAAGCCTTCTTCCTCTAAAATCCTCTGTAACCCCAAGTGAAGTTATATACGGCGTATCTTCCGCGATATAACTTACGATGAAGCCCACATAGGATTTCAGTGATTTATGATAGATGAGAAAAACACCCTCAGAATAGAAGCCTTCAAACTTGTCCCAAAGTTCTCCCCATGCCCTGAGGTTGAAACATCTCGAGTAAATTTGAGGAACAATCTCATGGTGTATCATCGGATCGTATTGTACGAGTTCGAATCCCTCAGATAATGGTACTAAATCTACAAGTATGTCGCTCACTTGACTAGCCATTGTATGTTTACGTATCATCTCTTACATCCTCATCCACTATAAAGTGTTTATCCGCTATACATATTTTCCGTTTACATAGATGCTGACTAATTCGACTCCGATATATAATGAAAGCGCCATTGTCATGATCGGATAGTAAAACGGATCTTTCAGAATACCGATGACATACATGATAGCAATCCCGCCGATCGCGCTAATCAGATGTTTGACGACATAGAACCTTTTTACAACGACAGGATTCTTGATCTGTACGTTTTGATGCTGATTGTGCAGCGGACTTTTCTTAAGTACTAGTATTTTGTATAGCCCCGTTACGCCGATAAAGGTCATATACAGACTTGCAACTAAATAAAGATACATGTGTGTCCCTCTTTTCTAATTTTTATATCTTCTTTATTATACGTTATCCCACCCTTTAAAAAAAGCTATTCTTCCTTCATTTTTCACCGACGAATCTTTCTAGAAGATGGGCTATCGTCCATACGACCACTTGAAAACCGCTCATTCCAAGAACAAAGAGAATCATGTCTTCATAAGGCGACAGAAGACTCAAATCATTAAAAAAACGAAACAATGCAACAATGACCACAAGCCACGCCAGCGTGCTGTGAAAAGAAGCTATCTTAAGATAGTCTACGGGTTTATTCTTTCGATAATAAAAAAAACTGGCTATAATAAGTATCGCGCATGAAATCAATAGACTTTTCATTGTATTTCTCCTTTGCGGCAGACATGTTTTTCCCTTATTCTACAAATAGTATACAAAAAAAAGCTGACTTAGTCAGCTTTAGTATCTACTTCTACAGTCGCATCTCTGCCATGCGCACTCTTGCAGTTTAACCAACAGTTCACCAGCTTCGCCTACAAAGTCCTTTGGTAAATGCATGAAGTCTTCCCGTTCATAGGCGTCCAACTCAACTAACAGTTTTTTTGCTTTATAAAGATTCATGCAGTTGTCTTCTAAATCGCAGTCTTCACAACAGAATTTGTCCTGATGTCCCACCATAAAAGTTTGAAAATCGCGAACCACTTCTAACATTTCATCACTCCTTTTTGACTTTTTTACCCCAAAAGAGCGCTGTAAAAACTTATTTTTCAATTTGATCGAGAACCGATTTGATTTTTAGGTCCATAAAGCTTTTTTCGTTCGTCAAAAACATTAGCTTTCCGGCACTAGTGACATTATCAAGATCGTCGCCGTACATGACCTTTACGGATTCAAACAGCTTTAAGAAACTTTCATACGAGTAGGCCTTCGTCGAGATCAGTTCAAGCAGTATCTCCTCATATCTGCCGCGGTACTTCTCCACTGCCAGTATCTTATCCGCTAGCGGGTGGCTGTAATCGACGCCCATGAATATGCTTGCAAGACTTCGCCACTCGTAGATATCTTCTGTCGCTATGCCTTCGTATCCTCCAAAGCTCTCACCATCCCACCCGTATCCGAGTGAGTTATCAAAGTCATACGGAAAAAAGACCACTTGTCCGTCGGGCTTGAAGTAAAGGTAATAATTGTTCCCCATGGCCCTATAGTCGTCCGGGGACCCGATCAGCACGGTGACGGCGAAGGCTTTTAAAAGCACATCCACATCCAAGGTCTTGTCGATATAGTCTACAAACGCTTCGCCCTCGAGCCGGTTCAAATGATCGATGAAGTCGTAAAGCTCTACGTGTGTCACTGAATCGGTGTTGGTTATCAGATCATAGGCTGGCCTGTAGTTTGATTCCCAGTCCTTGATACCCACAGCCATGGGGTTGATGATCGGCATCAGGGTCGCCGGTCCGAAGTCCTGCCAAAGGGCCCTGTAAAGGTTTCCGTCATTGAGCTTCGTGCCATACTGATTGGTCAGGAAGCCTTTATTGACCGATTCGATGACGGTATAGACCCCGTAATCGAGTTCCCGCCCGTCCACATGAACCGTAAGGGTAGTCAGGGTGATTTTCGGTGCTGGAACACCAAGCTGCCTTAAGAGGTCATAGGCGTATTTTTCATGGACAAAGGAACGGTCGCTTTCCATATTGGACTTCAGCGCGAGCTCGTTCACCCCTAGAAACGTTCTTTGTCCAAGCTGCTTGTAGGCTTCGCTTGCGACCCTTTCATCGAGCGTCCAGTCGAACTTCAATTTGAAGTGGCTTCGCCTGAGAACACCCTCATGGTTTTCTGGTATGAGCCTTGTGGTGTTCCCTTTGGTCCTGATGCCGATCCGATCTATCTCAAACTCACCGTAGTCGTCCTTGTATACGACACGCGCGGTCCTATAGGCACCGGTACGCATCCTTGAATCGGTATACCGGTAGCGCATCATATCCTTGCCCATGCCAAGCCACTCTTCTTCTGTGATGTAGATATGCAGTTCATGTTTCAACTCATCGTTAAAAATCCTACCGAAGCCCTCGTCTGTCCGTTTTGTCACCGCTTCCACAGAAGTGATCGGAGTGATCGGCTTCTCGTTCAGGTAGAGGGTGCCTACAACCGCTAAGAGGATGAGGATAAGCGTATAGGCTACCGCTGTGCGTTTCACATTCATAAGCTGCTCCTAGTAAAGCTGGTTTGTATTCACACCGATTAGTGATGCAGATTTTACTCCCGGGATGGATTCGATGACCGAGATGATCCCACTCGACTGCTTTTTCAGGCGAATCTCCATGGTCAGCTCCCGCTTTTGATCCAAAGCCACTTCACTTCTAAATCTGCTGCTCTTTGCGTGGATGGACATAGCCGTCTCCACATCGCTTCTTGCGCTATCTGATTCGAAGATGACGACCAAGAGGTAGAGCGTCGAATCAATCGCCATTCTGCTTAGGCCAAACAGCGCGGCACCTATGCTGATGACTCCCAGTACCGCAAGTAAGAAGAATCCTGCGCCAATGGCGATACCGATCGAGATCGCCCAAAACATATAGATGATGTCAATGGGTTCCTTTACAGCCGTCCTGAATCTTACGATACTTAAGGCGCCCACCATACCAAGCGATAATAGCAGGTTGGAGGTGATCGTAAGAATCATCAGGCAGGTAATCATCGTAAGCGCGACAAGCGTGATGGCCAGCTGGTTGACATAGGTGACTCCCGAATAGGAGGAACGATACACAAGATAGATGATATAGCCTGCGATAAAGGCCATCGCCATCGCAAGAAGAACCCCTTCAATGCTGAGGCCTCCGATGGTTTGTGATTGTAGCAGTTGTGACTTTAGCAAATCCATAATCGTCGTCATGATTTCTCCTTAAATTTGGCGGCTGGTCGCATATTTCGACCAAGCGGTCTTGATTCCCACATCGCTTATGATTCTTTGAATATGCCAAGGCAGGCTTTCGTTGAACTTCACTTCGAATATCACGGTGTTCTCGTCGCTTATCGCAGCGTAGGCGCAGTCCCCGAACAAATGGGGCCTGAAATTCGTAGACGCCCGAAGCTGTCTGTCAAAGGTGATGCGCCCACCCTCGCATGGGATGATAAAGGCCTTTCTTTCATACGTCACAACCTTCACCGGTATCAGCCCCTCACCGTGTATGCCTGGCAGCCACTGTGACACGATCGAAGGCTTGACTAACATCAGGTCGTATTCCTCCCTTGTGATCTTCCTTCTGTGCTTGAGAACATAGTCACCCTTTTTCTGTTTGCTTTCCAGATAGAGCTTTTCCTTGTCGTCATTGTAATACCTGAGTCTTAGTTTGGGTCTTTTATCTTCTCCGTCGTTTTTCTCCCATAGATGAGAATCAAAACGGTCGTCAAAATATAAACTTGTCACCTGATAGCTTCCATCTGTGCCGGTGTGGCTGTCAGGGGCGCATACAAGTGACAAAAGCTTGATCAGCAGCTCAGACCTTTCTACATCCAGCTGATATTTCAGTTCCTTTCGCATGATTCCTCCTTGTATAATGAACACCTCTTATTTAATTACACCAAAATGGAGGAGGTTAATCAAATTAGACATTTGTGAAAATCTGCGCCCGCTGGTCCTCTAACCTTGACGGTCAGACGGATAATTGCAAAAAAAACTGTTACTGGCGCTTAAGCGACGTGTAACAGCTTTAGATCTTGATTTATTCAGTTAACTTACTTCAATTTCTTCTTTTTCTTCTTGGGTGAGCCCACTTTGTGCTTCAGCCAGTGCTGCTCGGTCATCTGTCTTTCAAAACGGATGTCCCAGCCTCTTTCTTCAAACAAGTCGTTAAAGAGATCCCAAGCCTTATACTTGCCTTTACGGTTTGTGGAAGACACCGGTATGATAAGTCTATTGTCGACGATGTTAAGCGTCTCTCTGATGACATTCAGCTTACCCATCAGCTCGCTGTTTTTCAGCTTATCGAGCTTTGTGCAGAACACATACCCCGAAAACCCGGCTTCTCTGATATAGTCATACATCATGATGTCATGGGCGTTGGGTTCGTGGCGAATATCGACCAGAAGAAAAACTTCCAGCAGATTTTCACGATTCTCAAGATAGGCCTCGATGTATTCTCCCCATCTTTCTTTTTCGGTCTTTGCAACACGGGCGAAACCGTAACCGGGTAAGTCTACGATTCGAAACTTGTCATCTACACTGAAAAAGTTGATTGTTTGAGTCTTACCAGGTCTTCCACTTGTTCTAGCCAAATTATTTCTTCCAAGTAGCATATTAAGCAGTGACGATTTACCGACATTCGATCTGCCCGCGAAGGCTAGTTCCGGCATATCCGCTTCTGGATACTGGTCTGGTTCAACGCAACTGATTATAAATTCACTTGATTTAATCTTCATTTTTCTCGTCCTTCATAATTGGAGCTGTAAGTGCTATCTTAAGCACTTCATCCATGTGTTTTACAGGATAGAACGTAAGTTTCTTACGTACTTCCGAAGGTATTTTCTCGATATCCTTTTCATTGTCATGTGGAAGGATGATCGTAGTGATGCCGACTCTTGCAGCCGCAAGCACTTTTTCTTTTAATCCACCGATCGGCAGCACTCGGCCCCTAAGTGTGATTTCTCCAGTCATGGCGACATGATGGTCTACAGGAATCCCAGTAAGTGCTGAAGTAACCGCTGTAGCCATGGTGATGCCAGCCGAAGGTCCGTCTTTTGGTGTGGCGCCCTCAGGTATATGGATATGGATGTCCTTGACCTTATGGAAGTCCTCGTCAATGCCGAACAGTTCAGCGCGCGATCGGATGTAGCTGATACCGGCTTGTGCCGATTCCTTCATCACATCACCCATCTGCCCTGTCAGTTGAAGTTTACCCGTGCCTCGCATCGGTGTCACTTCGATCTGAAGCGTCGTTCCACCTACAGAAGTCCACGCAAGACCGGTCACAACACCGACCTCGTCAATTTTAGACATCTCGTCGTCCCTAAAACGCACAGGTCCCAGGAACTGATGAAGGTTCTGTCTTGAAACGCTGACAGACTTGACTTTCTTTTCAACAATACGCGTCACAGCTTTTCTGCAGACCGTACCAACTTTTCTTTCAAGGTCACGCACGCCTGCTTCACGTGTATATCCGTTAATCACTTCTTTAAGTGTTTCTTTGCTTAGCTTGAACGTGTCGCTTGTCAATCCATGCTCTTTCATCTGCTTAGGAACCAAATAGCGCTCTGCGATCTTTAGCTTTTCAAACTCCGTGTAGCCTGTGATCTGAATGACTTCCATTCTATCAAGAAGCGGTCTTGGAATAGTGCTAAGCGAGTTCGCTGTCGTGACGAACATGACATTCGAAAGATCAAACGGCACTTCTAGATAATGGTCCATAAAGGAGTTGTTTTGAGCTGGATCAAGCACTTCAAGCAGTGCTGAGGCCGGATCTCCCCTAAAGTCACTCGCAAGTTTGTCGATTTCATCGAAAAGGAAGACAGGATTGTTGACTCCTGTTTCTTTTACTCCAGAAATAATTCTTCCTGGTATCGCACCGATATACGTACGCCTGTGCCCACGGATCTCAGCCTCGTCACGAACGCCACCAAGCGACATACGAGTGAATTTTCTACCCAAGGAACGTGCGATCGATTTGGCGATTGACGTCTTACCGACACCCGGAGGTCCTACAAGACAAATGATTGGGCCTTTGAGGCTCTTGGTCATCTGACGGATTGCCAGGTATTCAAGCACACGCTCTTTCACATCTTTCAGACCGTAGTGGTCCTCATCCAGGATTTCACGCGATAAGGCGATATCAATCTTATCCTTGGTCTGCTTGTTCCAAGGAAGCGATAAGATCCAGTTGATATAGGTTCTAATCACACCGCTCTCTGCAGAACTAGGTGACATCTTGGAATATCTATCTATCTCTTTTTCAATTTTTTCTTTGATATCTTTCGAAATCTTAAGCTTGGCTAGCTGCTCTTTAAAAGCGATGACCTCTTCATCAAAGTCATTCTCGTCGCCAAGTTCCTTTTTTATCGCCTTCAGTTGTTCTTTTAAATAGTATTCCTTCTGAAGGCGGTTGATTTGCGATTTCACCTTTTCGTTGATATCTTTTTCAACTTCTAGGATTTCAACCTCTTTCAGAATCAGTTCATAAATCAGTTCCAAACGCTCCACCACGTCGATGGCTTCTAGGATTTCCTGCTTCTGAGGAATTTTTAAAACCAGGTGGGAAGAAACCACATCTGCAAATCGAGATGGTTCCTCGATGGAGGCGATCGATACGATCACATCTGGAGAGATACGGTTTGACATGCTGATATAGGTTTCAAATGCTGTGATGATGGCGCGCATGAACGCTTCTGATTCCCTTGTCACTTCGTCGGAATCACTTTCAAACACGTTGACAGTCGCACTGATAAACGGATTGTCCTGATCGATACTTACAATTTCAGCCCTATCCACACCTTCAACCAGTACGCGGATCGCATCACCGGGAAGCTTAAGCATCTGCTTGATTTTTGAAACTGTACCTACATTGTAGTAGTCTGCCGAAGTCGGTAGATCGACGTCGATATCCTTCTGTGTACTCAAAAAGATCAGTTGATCCTTGAGCATGGCTTCTTCAAGCGCCTTAATCGATTTCTCTCGACCGACGTCAAAATGCAATACCATATGCGGGAATACAGATAGTCCTCTTAGGGGAATTAACGGCATTTGTTTCTGTGTTTTTTTAGTTCCCATGATTGTCACTCCTTTACTTCATTTTTTAAACCTCTTGCTGATACTAAAAAATACTAAGACCACTGTGTTTAAACAGTGGTCAGTCTACATCAGCTAGGATGCATTTTCTTTATCTTTTTTAATCTTTTTACGCTCAGATAATACAAGTGTGGGAGGCATCTTTTTAGTGATAGCGTCTTCAGTCACCACGCACCTGTCGATATCCTGCCTATCTGGTATTTCAAACATGATGTCAAGCATCGCCGATTCGAGTATGGTACGAAGTCCACGGGCACCAGTGTTCTTTTCAAGCGCTTGTTTTGCAACCGCTCTAAGTGCGCTTTCTTCAAAATCGAGTGTGACACCATCAAGCGTGAAGAGCTTTTCGTACTGTTTTGTCAGTGCGTTCTTCGGTTCGCTTAAGATCTTGAGTAGCGCATCTTCATCAAGCTCACCCAAAGAAACCACAACTGGAACACGACCCACGAACTCCGGAATTAAACCGAACTTCAAAAGATCCTGAGTTTCGACCTGGTTGAACAGGTCTCCGATCTTGATTTCTTTTTTGCTTTGAATCTCTGCTCCAAAACCTAGTGATTTTTGACCTACGCGACTTTGTATGATTTTATCAAGGCCTGCAAAAGCTCCGCCGACGATAAATAAAATATTTGTAGTATCAATTTGAATGAACTCCTGGTGGGGATGTTTTCTTCCGCCTTGAGGAGGAACGCTGGCAACCGTACCTTCAAGCATTTTTAAAAGTGCCTGTTGTACGCCCTCTCCGGAGACATCTCGCGTGATCGATGGATTTTCAGATTTTCGGCTCACCTTGTCGACTTCGTCGATATAGATGATTCCTCGTTCTGCTTTTTCAATATCATAATCAGCTGCTTGAATGAGCTTGAGTAGGATATTTTCAACGTCTTCACCAACGTAGCCGGCTTCTGTAAGCGACGTCGCATCTGCGATTGCAAATGGAACGTTTAGTATTTTTGCTAGCGTTTGAGCAAGAAGCGTTTTACCCGATCCTGTCGGACCGATGAGCAACACGTTACTCTTTTGAAGTTCGACGTCTCCCGTCTTCACCGTAGAGTTAATGCGCTTATAGTGATTGTAAACCGCAACCGCAAGTGTTTTTTTAGCACGTTCCTGACCAATGACATAATCGTCAAGAGTTCCTTTTATTTCACTTGGCTTTGGCAAGTGGTTTAGATCAATATCCATTTCTTGATCGAACTCTTCAGATATGATTTCTTGGCAAAGCTCGATACACTCGTCGCAAATATATACATTTGGACCTGCTATCAATCTTTTTACTTGCTCTTGCGATTTACCGCAAAATGAGCACTTTAAATGTTTTTTGTCATCGAATTTCATGTAAACCACCTCTGACTAGCCGCTATAACTTTATGGACGCTTTGCAAGCACCTTATCGATCAAGCCGTATGCTACCGCTTGATCAGAAGACATGAAGTTGTCACGGTCTGTATCTTTTTCAATTGTCTCAATAGGTTGACCGGTACGTTCACTTAAGATTTTGTTCAGTGTCTCTCTTAATTGAAGGATACGTTCAGCCTGAATTTTAATGTCGCTTGCTTGTCCTTTTGCTCCACCAAGGGGTTGGTGGATCATCACTTCTGAATTAGGAAGCGCATATCGCTTACCTTCTGCTCCAGCAGCAAGTAAAAAGGCCCCCATGCTTGCCGCCATACCGACACAAATCGTCGACACATCGGGTTTGATATACTGCATCGTGTCGTAAATCGCCATTCCTGCAGTAATCGATCCGCCTGGGCTATTGATGTAAAGACTGATGTCTTTATCAGGATCGTCTGCTTCAAGGAACAACATTTGAGCTACAACCAAGCTTGCAGTCTGGTCATTTACCTCATCTGCTAAAAATATGATCCTGTCTTTTAGTAATCTTGAAAATATATCGTATGAACGTTCACCACGATTTGTCTGTTCTACTACGTATGGTACTAAAGCCATCATGTCACCTCTTCTTTAATTGAACAAATAAGAGCATTTCTGAATAAGTCAGCTCTGTGTTATTTATAACCTTTGATTCAGTGTACAACCAATTTATTAACAACTTTTGAACATTTTCAAAATTCATAAAAAAAGCTGATTAATTCAAAGTCTATAAATACAGGAATAGGGTTCACATAATATGAACCCTCCCTAAATGGTGTTACTCTATTTTACTTCAAATTTGCGTTTTCAACAAGGAAGTCTACAGTGAGTCTTGACTCTACTGCGTTTCTGATGATCGAGTAATCGTCACGCGCATAAGTTTTTCTGATTTTTTCAACTTCTGATTTTTGTTGCTCGGCAATTTTCACAAGTTCCGCTTCAACCAATTCGTCAGTAGCTTTGATGTCCTCTGCTTTAGCGATCGCTTCGATTACCAGTGATGTTCTTACACGAATCTCAGCATCTTCACGCATACGCTCTTTAAGATCATCCTTAGTAGTATTTGTGTATTTAAGGTAGCTGTCAAGATCGATGCCCTGGTATCTTAACTGATAGTCGAAGTCCATCAACATGTTCTCAACTTCGTTTTCAATCATTACTTCAGGTAAGTCGATTGTAGCAGTGCCTACAGCTGTTTGCACAATATTTTCTCTTGTTTCATTTTTAGCACGCTCTTCGTTTTGAGCAGTGATTTTTTCTTTAATAGAAGCTTTGTATTCTTCTAGTGTGTCAAACTCTGAAACGTCTTTTGCAAACTCGTCGTCAAGAGCAGGAACTTCTTTGAATTTGATTTCGTTGACTTTCACTTCGAATCTAGCAGGTTTGCCAGCTAAATGCTCCGCGTGGTAATCTTCTGGGAAAGCAACTTCTACAACCGCTTCCTCACCAGTGCTTTTACCTTCAAGCTGCTTTTCGAAATCTCCGATGAAAGAGTTTGAACCAAGAACCAATGTATGGTTTTCAGCAGTTCCGCCTTCAAACTGTTCTCCATCGATGAATCCTTTATAGTCGATCACAAGTGTGTCGCCATCTTGAGCTGCACGGTCTTCAATTGTGACCATACGTGCGTTCATCGTCTGTTCTTTTTCAAGCTCAGTGTTGATGTCTTCTTCAGTTACTTCGTAAACCGCTTTTTCTACTTCTACGCCTTTGTAAGCGCCAAGTACGACTTCTGGTTTACAAGTTACAGTAGCTTGAACGACAACGTCTTTGCCAGCCTCGATCTCCAAAATGTCGATGTCAGGTCTTTCTACAGTATCAAGTCCAAGTTCTGTCACAGCAGCCTCATACGCTTCAGGAAGTGCGATATTGATCGCCTCTTCGAAGAATACGCCTTCGCCATAAAAGTTCTTGATTACATTTGCAGGCGCTTTACCTTTTCTAAAACCAGGAATGTTGTAACGACCTTTAGTTTTGTTGTAAGCTTCTTTTTGAGCTTTAGCAAATTTGTCTGCAGATACAGTAAACTTAAACACCGCTTGGTTGTTTTCGTTTTTAGTAAGTTCTACCATTATTAATTCCTCCTAATTCTCCTTGACGCCAGTCGTCAAAGGTTCTATCTCAACCCATAGCCTCTGCTTCGGGTAAATTAACTGTTTTTGATCTATACGCGTCAATATGCGCAGTGCGCCACGCTTAGTTATACCTTATATATCTTATATCAAACTTTCTTTCATGTAAACAACAATTTCAAATCAAAGTTTGGGATAGAACCGTGTAAATCGAACACTTCTGATAAATATTACATAGTGTTCAGAAAATATTCGCTTTAAAAGCTTCTCGGATTTGTGGTATAATACACGTAATCTTCATAACATTAGGCACAAGACGCTTCAGTGCCTAATCTAAACTTCCACAGCTTACAATCGGGCATTTCGCTCACACATGATAACCCGGTCCTTACTCACTGGGTTAACCAATCTTACATTACCTAACTGGCATTACAAAACACAATTTCATAGATTAAAGAAATACGCCGACACCAGACGTATAGTTTGTTATACAAAAATCAAGACCCTATCAAAATCCGTTCCCTAATTTTAAGGAGATTTCTCATGATAAAAAAAGAAAAACACCTGGTATCCTATAGTTGGTTACTTCCTTTACCTACCCTACTTGTCCTTTACGCAATCTTTAGAATGCCTAATTTAAGTCTTTTATCGCATCTAGTTCAACTTTTCAACACCCATTCACCGGGCGTCCACGACTACTTCGCAACCGTCGGATTCGCTCCGACCATACTCAATGCCGGGCTCATGGGCTTTGCTGTTCTTGGTCTACTTAAGTTCAATAAGCTGCCAATGAATGCAAATTCAATCAGCGCTCTCTTTCTAATGATGGGTTTCGCATTCATCGGTAAGAATCTGATCAACTTCATTCCCTTCCTTTTTGGAGGATATCTTTATGCCAAACTTCAAAAGATACCATTCAAGCGGGTGCTTGTCGCCGCACTTCTTACTTCTTGTCTCGCTCCGCTTGTAGACTTCGCACTGCTGATCACACCCTTTGATTTCTTTGGCAGATATCTGGTAAGTATCCTTGTCGGCGTGTTGCTCGGACTTGTAGCCATACCTATCTCAAGCCACCTACTACTCACACATCAGGGCTACAACCTTTATAACATGGGGTTTGCAGCGGGCTTTATCGGCATCATCGCGGTTTCGACCCTGCAAAGCATCGGGCTTGACACAGCACTCATCTCGATCGTGTCCTCTGAAGGCGATTCGGGACTTGTAGCCATTTTAGGCATCAGCTTCATCTATTTCATCGTCAAAGGCGTCTTTTCAAGAACGGCGGATGACAAGCCCTATAGGGAGCTGTTCACCTATAGCGGGCGTTTGGTGAGTGACTTCACAAGGCTTGTCGGGCCCTCCACGACGCTTGTCAATATGGGCGTCATGGGTTTAATCGGCCTTTCATTTATGCTATTATTTAAGGTACCGGCATCCGGGCCCGTACTTGCAGGCATCTTCACCTTGGCAGGTTTCGCTTCATTTGGAAACCATCCTAAAAACACCCTTCCAATCATGGTCGGTGCGATGGGAGGAGTGCTCTTATTCAACAACGACATGAGTATGACCTCGGCGGTAGTCGCCACCTTGTTCGCAACGACACTCGCGCCCATCGCTGGTGAATACGGTGTATTCGCAGGGCTTTTTGTCGGAGTGATCCACACGAGCATGGTATCAAGCATGGCCGCCCTTCACGGCGGTATGAACCTATACAACAACGGATTCAGCGGTGGACTCATAGCGACCTTGGTTGTCCCTGTGATTGACGCCTTCAAGAAGGAGAAATAGCATGCGACACGAAAATAAAAAAATCGGAAAAATAGTAGATGAGCTGACCACCTTTTTCTTGACCCACGGTGCGAATACCATTGAAATGGAACTGAAAAGCCTAGACGACCGTATCGACATCATCTTCCATATCGACCACCTCAACGAAAACGACAGAATAGTAAAGATGTTCTCCGACCTGATCAATGTGCCAAGAGAAGAGGATTTCGACGAATACTACTGGTCGCTTGCAGGCGAAAGCGACCACGACACCGAGCTGACGCTAGTCGGTTACATGATGGACGAGGTGAAGTTCTATCACAAGGAAGAAAGCTTCGCGATCAAACTTACACGATACAAAGAGAAATGAGACCGGATGCGGTCTCATTTTTAGTATTCGCGTTATTCTATTGAACGACTTATTCTTTTTCATCCCAAATCATCTTTGCAAGCGGAAAAGGCTCAAGCGCCCGGTCCATGATTCCCTGAACATAGGCGATCATCACACCGTAGTTTACGATCGGTACTCCGAACTCCTTGCTTTGGTTGATTCTGTGGGTCATTTCCTGTTTATTGAGCATGCACGCGCCGCAGTGTATGATAAGGTCGTATTTCTTCACATCCTCCGTATACTGGGTGCCTGCCGTATGTTCAAAGTTAAGCTCCTTTCCTGTCAACTGCCTCAACCACCTTGGAATCTTCACTTTACCGATGTCGTCGGCCTGTCTGTGGTGCGTGCAGCCTTCGGATACAAGGATCGTCGATCCGTCCTTGAGGCTTTCTATGGCTTTTGCACCTCTTACAAGTTCGTTGAGATCCCCTTTATAGCGGGCGAACAAAATTGAAAAGCTGGTCAGCGGGATGTCTTTTGGAGTGTCTGCGCTGACCTTAAGGAAGGCCTGCGAATCCGTGATGACAAGCTTAGGCTTTGTGCCTAGTCTGTCCAAGGCCTCCCTGAGTTCATGCTCTTTGGTGATGATCGCGATCGCATCGCTTTCAAGAATGTCCCTGATAGTCTGCTGCTGCGGCAGGATCAGACGCCCCTTTGGAGCGGCCTTGTCGATCGGTGTGACGAGAACGATAAAATCTCCCGGCGCCACCAGGTCCCCGACGATTTTAAACTTATCCTCGGTTACCGGTTGCAATTCCGCAATTTTCTTTTTAAGCTTCTTCACTCCCGCTTTTGTAAACGCGGATACAGCCATCACTTCGACGCCATATTCCTTGGCAACCTGTGCCAGTTCAAAATCAGGTGGCGTGTGGATGTCCGTCTTATTGAACACGATCATCATGCCGATCTTTTTTTCTTTGATCTTGTTGATGATGAACTTGTCATAGTCGGTGATTCCTTGCTCGGAATCGATCACCACAAGTGCGATGTCCGTCTTATTGAGCACATCCAGCGTCTTTTTGATTCTTAACTCGCCAAGTTCCCCTTCATCGTCAAGGCCTGCCGTATCGATCACCACAACAGGACCAAGAGGAAGGATCTCCATCGATTTATACACAGGATCCGTCGTGGTTCCTTTTACGCCAGAAACGATTGCGATCTCCTGGTCGGTCACCGCATTGATCACCGATGATTTACCTGCATTACGCCTTCCGAAAAGAGCGATATGCGGCCTTTGGGACCTAGGTGTCTGGTTCATGCTCATAAGTGCCTCCGTCTATCTACCAGGTATGCCTGGGTTTGTGATTTGATTTGGATTAAGGATGCCTGTCAGCTCCTCTTCGCCAAGTAGCGAGTGTTCCCTGACAAGGGCAACGATTGTTTTACCTGATTGAAGGGCTTCTTTGGCTATTTCAGCTGCCCTATCGTAGCCTATGTGATGTACAAGCGCTGTTACAAGTGCCGTTGAGTTCTCAAGGTGTTCAAGCGCTCTTTCCTTATTCGCCGTAATGCCTTCAACGCACTTCTCCCTAAAGATCGACACAGCGCCTGTGAGAACATCAAGTGATTCCAACAGACTCTCAGCGATCAGTGGTGCAAAGGCGTTAAGCTCAAGCTGGCCGCCACTTGCCGCCATGGTGATGGCAGTGTCATTGGCGATCACCTTCATGGAGACCATCCCCATCATTTCTGCAATCACGGGGTTCACCTTGCCAGGCATGATGGTCGATCCAGCTTGCATGTCAGGAAGATTGATTTCACCTAGTCCACCGCGCGGACCGCTGGCAAGCAGTCTCAGGTCATTGGAAATCTTGATCAGATTGACTGCGGCAGACTTTAAAAAACCAGAAACTTCGACAAAAACGTCCATGTTCTGAGTGGTGTCGATAGGATACTCGCTTCTTGCAAGCCCCAGTCCTGTGATCGACTGTATGGCATCGGTCACCAGATAGATATACTTTTGACTCGCATTCATTCCCGTTCCGATGGCAGTGCCGCCAAGGTTGATTTGTCTCAACCTTTCTTCCACCTTATAGATACGCCATCTATCTCTTGATACCGCTCTCGCATAGGCACCGAACTCTTGCCCTAGCATCATAGGAAGCGCATCCATAAGCTGTGTTCTTCCAAGCTTTAGGACACCCGAGAACTCCTCTTCTTTCTCTTGCAGACTCTCCTGCAACTCCGCCAGCTCGTCAGCAAGCTTTCTAATCTTGTAGATCGCCGCGATCCTTAGCGCTGTCGGGTATACATCGTTTGTCGACTGGGACATGTTCACATCGTTAAGGGGATGCAAAAATTCGTACTCGCCCTTTTGCCTTCCCAGCTTTTCAAGAGCAAGGTTGGCAACGACTTCATTTACGTTCATATTGGTAGACGTACCGGCTCCACCCTGTAGGGCGTCTGTTACGAACTGGTTGTCATAATTTTTTTTGAGCAGCTCATCGCACGCGTCGAGAATCGCCTTTGCCTTGGACTCCTCCAAAATGCCTACTTCCATATTGGCTTTGGCACAGGCCATTTTCACAAGAAGTATCGCCTGTATAAGGCTCATGTTCACATGCTTTGTTCCAAGTGCGAAATTCTCAATCGCACGTTTGGTCTGTATTCCATAATAAGCGTCATTTGGAATCTGTCTCTCACCGAGTAAATCCTTTTCGATTCTGAATTTAGACATCATACACCTACTTTCTACTAGTGATTATAACATAGAATCAGTCCAATTTTGGTAACGAAAGATACTAAAAGAGCAACTTAAAGGAATACGATTCCATACGCAAAAAGGTCCGACTCCCAAGTGTCCCAACTCCATATACATGGTATACTGAAGGTAAGAAACAGGAGGATTCCACTATGATCTATTGTTTTACCCACACGAATTTCATCTCCAACTACATAGGAATAAAATACACGAAGGACAAACAGGTCATCATTTTCCATGACCATTCTCAGAACGACCGCATCCAGCGATATCAATTACAGACCTACCTTAAAAGAGAGGGTATAAAAAGCATTTCATTCAGACTGATCGACTATACGTCGATGGACCAGATCAAAATGGCATTTTCAAAAATTAAAAGCACCGACACCCTGATTCTCCCCGAACTGGACCATGCAAGACATGTGAACCTATTCACACTTTTAGGCGACTATACCTTTGTTAAACTCTTTATCGAGTCGGATGGAGAAATCTACAACATCGACAATGACGGCAGCAATCACTGTCCAAACGACGATGTGAAACTCTCCATCTCCGATTTCATCTCCCAGACTGACGGAAAAATCATCCAGACCAACAATCAGCTGTTCGAACACCCCAGCTCAGAAAAGTTACTTATTTTCATTTTGAATCATTTGAAGCACATGCAAAAAATCCTCAAGCATGTCAGACCCATGAAAAAATGGGATGCGGGTTATGTTTACCCCCAGGTCAGCCCCTTTTCCATCGTTGATCTGACACTCATGAATCCAAAAGAGCAGGAGATCTATACCAGCGCGTTAAAACTGCTGGAAATAGACGGTCTTCTTGCAATCAAAACCGACGAGAAGTTGCTCACCGTGGAATTTTACGACTTGCGGTTTAAAGAGTACTTCACTAAGGCTGGAACATGGCTGGAGCATTATACCCAAAGACAACTCAGACAGATAAGTGAAATCAGGGATGTCAACAGCAGCGTCATGTTTGTATGGGATGATCATTCCAAAACAGTCAAGAACGAAGTGGACATCATGGCGGTCACAGAGAATCAACTGATCACAATCTCCTGTAAGGACACCTCAAAACTTGTGGATGACTACCTCTATGAAATCGAGTCCCACGCCGACCTGCTTGGAACAGAGGACGCTCTTAAGATCATCGTGACCACAGCATCTTCAAACAAATTTATTGATAACAGGGCTAAACTGCTCGATGTGCATATCGTCAGATACACAGGCGACCATGACGCCTTCAACGACGCCATCCTACACATACTGGACGTATAAAAAGGAACGCAGATGAATCTGCGTTCCTGAGATTGTTGACAAACCCCTGTTTATTAGAAAACAGGGGTTTTCTTATGACCAAATAAGGAACTCCTGTTATTATCTCATCATGAAAAGGGTCATTTAACCCCCAATCCATCTAGTACAAGTGCCA
>NZ_QQWI01000022.1 GCF_004125825.1 Fusibacter sp. A1
GAATGGCTCAGTCATGCAAGTAAAATGACAGTGTCAGAAATAAGTAATGAGATTGTTAGCTTCATAAACTTTTATAATTTTGAAAGAATACGTTTAGATGGTGAAAAGCCACCTATGCATCAAAGATTAAGAGCTGCATAAGACTAAAATGAGCCAGTATTTTGTCTACTAAATTGGGTGCTGTTCACTTCTAGTGTCATAGGTGCCATTTTACCATTTGCATAGTAATTTTCAGATGTTTTAACATAAACAAATCTTGGTCCTTTAGTAAGTTCAATATGTTTGTCTTCACCAAACCACGCTACTTGGTAGCCAAATGCTTCACTAATAGCCCTTAAAGGCACCATGACATGCTCACCCTCTGTGTAAAAACCCGCATCAATTCTTGCGCCGTTTACAAGTAACTCTTGAGCAGAAATTGCTTCTGCTGAAATCAATACAGGTGTTGCTGTTGGTGTAGCAAAACTCGTAGCAGAACCTACCACCATCACTACCATTAATAATAATGCAATACTTTTCTTTTTCATTTTAATTTAGCCTCCTAATTTGTTTGTTGATACTCTTTTGACGCCTCAAAAAATGAAAAGTTCCCATATAAATAAATTTATTTAGGAACTAAAGTGTTTTTTTCTTTTAAGCCACTTGGTCATACCACATGCCACAGTATGACACACAATCACCATTTGGTGCTTCTAAAGCTATCCTCAAGTCCAAATCAACGTTGAGTCTTATTTATGCATACTTTATTCGATTGTCTCTTTTACATATTTTGACCAATCCAACGTGTTATCAATCATTGATGCGGTGACTCCTTTTAACTCCCTATCAAAGAACCTTAACGCCATACTCCTTTGTAAGTCAATTATTGACTCTTTAGATAGGTCGCCTGTTAGCTTCATGGCTCTAGTAAGTGGAGAATACATATAAGACATTGAAAAATCATAATGTGTCGTTCCCATAATTTGATAGAGTTTTACCTTACCTTGACTACTGCTTATGAGTTTGAGTAAGTGGTCGTTGTTTAAGCCCGCTTCCCAGTCACCACTTCTAAGAAACACAGCTGGAATATCTAATCCCTTTTCAACTAAGGCTTCATCAAGGGGCTCAACCCAGGCATCCATTCCAAATAGAGCTTTAATTCTGTTATCACTAATAGCAGCAAGTACATCTCCACCACCACCTGTTGAGTGACCTAAAAGGCCAACTTGGTCAAAATTAATTTTTCCCTTGAACAGTGAATCAACTTGTCCTTTATTCATAAATTCTAATTCATTGAGTGCAAGGGTCACATCACCCGCATAAGTTGTAACAAGCTTACTTGCATAGTCGAGAAAATCCGATGTAAGATGACGATTGGGTAAAGCTGAAGGATTTTTATACACAAGATTACCATCATCAAATAATACACCAATCGAGCCATAGGTATGGTCAATTGATACTACAATATAGCCATGACTAGCTAGTTCTTCTGCAAGATCTGTGTGAAGGTTCCTAAAGCCTGACCAACCATGAGAAATGACTACAAGAGGATAGTTTTGTTTATGACGACTCACGTTTACATTTTCATAACTATTTGATTCGATTAGAGCCGTATGGTCAAACATTAAGTATGGTAAATTCCAATCCTTCGAAAGGCCTCTCATAATGGGGACGCCTTCACGTATCCATTTGACTCTATTTCCACCGGTAATATCATCTGACGGGTACCAAATCTGTAACCTGATTTTTCTATTAGCCTCTTCTTCAGAGTAGATTTCTAGTCGTTCATCATCACTCACATCCATTGAAACTGTTCCAACCCTATAATCTCCCGTAGGGAGTGGCAGTTCTAAAACGGGCAGTATGACCATTAGAATGGCAGACAGCAATACCAAAATGATTAATAGACTATGAAACCAAGTCTTCCTTAATCTATTTGCTGTTTCATTCTTTGAATTTACAAGAAATACTGTGAGTCCCCCTACTAAATAAAGAGGTGCGAGTTGCCATCTTACGCCTTCAAATGTAATCTGAAGAATAAAACTAAGTAAAATTCCAACATTAATGACTCCCATTATTCTCTTGCTAGGATTAGGCAATTTTATAAGTGATATGACACTGAGTAGTGTCATTATTAACATTACTATTTCTAAAGGTCTCATAGATTCTCCCCCCATGATTTATCATTGTAAAAGTCATTATTTTACTTAGACCTCTTTAATAAATATTTGCTCCATATCTCTTACTAACACATTAAACACTTCTTTATGGAACTTAAAGCCAGCTTTCTTAAAGGCTTTAATTGCTGGTGAGTTGTCAAGAGCACAGGCCGCAAAGAGTATTTTAGAAGAAAGTTCTTTTTCCTTTACAAAGGCATCAATAATCATAGGAAGTTTGCCCTTATAATAATAACCTTCTTTACCAATAATCACTTCAATGCCAACAGCATTTTCTAAATCTACTTCAAACTGATAATCTTCAAAATCATCTAACTGATAATAGGTAACTAAGCCCATAGGTACTTCATTTTCATGAATGATAAAGGCTTGTTTTGGAATTTCGCCTGATAACCATAGACCATATCGTTCAATCAAGGCTTCCATATTTAACTTTTGGTGAGTATAGTAATCAATGATATGTGGTTCATTTAACCAGTTATATAGTAAATAGTAATCAGATTCTTGAAGTGCAGTGAATGTATACATAGGTCCTCCTAAGTAGTTACTTTTGTCAATTTAAGTATAACATAGGATGAATGACTCAATTTATTAAGAGTCTAGTATATTTTAATTCCTTTAGGGTATCAAATACTATAATTAATATTTTGGGAGGTACGACATGTCTTTTATCATCCATTTTTCTAATAAAAACGATTTTGATATCCATAATATTGGTAATAAAGCCAAAACACTTATTGAAACTAGTCATTTATCACTGCCAGTCCCTCAAGGCTTTGTACTTACCACACATTTTTTTGAACCTTGGTGGGATAAGATCAAAATTTTAGATGAATGGCACAAACTTTTAGAGCATCCTTCAATTGAACTAGCTACTAACATTAAGGCAAAGATATTAACCTTTCACTTTTCAGGTATTCAAAAAAACTCTTTAGAGATAGGACTTAAAAGTGTTGATGTTAGTAGACTCCTGTCAGTTAGATCATCCGCAATTGATGAAGACCTTAGTCATTTTTCTTATGCTGGTCTCTATGCTACTTATCTTGGTATTTCTTGTGATGCACTTGAAACATATATTGCCAAAGTCTTTTCCTCAATGTTTGATGAGCGGGTAGTTGACTATAAAATCAATAAAAACTTATCCTTTGAGGATAGTAGGATAGCCATCATCATTCAAGAACAAATCCACTCTGATGTAAGTGGGGTTACATTTTCAATCAATCCAAATAATAATTGCTTTGATGAATTAGTGATAAATGCAAATTTTGGTCTGGGTGAAACCATCGTTTCGGGGCAAGTGACACCCGACACTTATATCCTTGAAAAACATACAGGTCAGATATTATCATACACCCTCAGTGATAAGACAATAGCCTCTTATATCTCTAAAGAAGGTGGAACAGTAAACACCAACTTGATAAATTCTCGTGCTGATACGTTATCACATGACCACTTAAAAGAGATTGTTTCTCTTGCCATACAACTTGAGAAACATTATGGTAAACCTGTTGATCTTGAATGGGCTTTTGAAAATGAGTCACTCTACTTACTTCAAGTCCGTCCAATTACAACTTATATTCCACTTTTCCCAGAGCTAGTCACTCAACCTGGTCAAAGAAAAAAACTCTATCTTGACCACAACATGGTCTCACAAGGACTTACTCAGCCTTTGTCTGTGAGTACAGCTGATATTTGGGCTGAAATTGTAGAAAAGCTAGAGTTTGATATTTTTCCTAAAGGTGATGGCGGCTTTATGATTAACCTGCATGGCAGACAATATATTGATGTGTCTAACATGCTAAAGGGAATGGGTAAGAAATATACCCTAAGTGTTATCAAAGAATATAGTGAATCGGTGATGACTGCTCTAAAGTCAGTTGATTTGAATGATTACAAGTCAGAGGTTAAACCCAAACTTGCAAAACGATCAAAACTTGGCGTTCTTAGAACGGCTTTGACTGTATTGCCCCTTTTAGTAAAAAGTCGAACCAATCTTGATGGTCTTGTTAAAGAGTGCTACCAAATTGAAAATGAAGTTTATGACTACTTCAAAAAACCACTTGATGAAGGACAAGCTCTTGACATGCAAATCAAAACCGCCATCGATGTCTTATACAAATCTGTGATCCACCAAGGTGTTTTAATCGTTGGTATGTTATCACTTATGAAGCTCGAAAAGTTATTTTCAAGTAGTCAGCTTAAAAGTGAAATCTCGTCCCTCGGTATGGACCTTGAAGCTAACCGTACAAAAAAAATGAGCAAAATGATGTTTGATTTGGCTTCATCAAATACATTTTTAGCGATTAAATCAAAAGAAGACTTTGTAAACCATGCCCTCGAAGGTTCATTTCCTCAAGTCTTCCAAACAGAATACGATAAGTACATGACACTCTATGGGAATCGTTGTTATAAAGAACTGGATTTAGCCTCTGAAAGAATGTCTGAGCAACCTGGTAACTTTTATGACCAATTGATAAGTATCAATATCACAGATAACCAAAATATTCACATTAATAAAAAACAAGAAACCGCTTATAAGAGATTACTTGAAGTAGCCACTCAACATAAGTTTGAGAAGGCATTTATAAAACATGCCCACATTTATCAGAGCCTGTTTGGTTTTAGAGAATCACCCAAATTCTTACTTACACATTTTATTGGCCAATTTCGATTATTACTGCTTGGAATTTCAGATGACTTTGTTCATAATAAGCGCTTAGATAATAGAAGCCAAATTTTCGACCTGCATATCCATCAAATAATGCAAGCACAAAGTCATGCTGACCTTAACCTAAGAGTCTTAATAGAAGAAAACTTGAAGCCTTATAAAAAGGTAGCTCATGTCCGGTACTGGCCTGTACTCATTGACAGTCGTGGAAAAATCATTCGTGAAGTAAGAAGTAGCACTTCATCTGACCTAGTCGGAGAAGCTATCTCACCGGGACTTGTGACAGGACGAGCCAGAGTACTACATAGCCCACATGAAAAGAAGGTAGAACCAGGAGATATCTTAGTAACGAGATCTTCTGAACCCTCATGGATTCCGGTTTTTAGTAATGCCAGTGGTGTGGTTTTAGAAGTCGGTGGCTCTCTCCAGCACGGTGCTATTATAGCCAGAGAATATGGTCTGCCTTGTGTGATTGGTATTCACGATATCTATACACGCATTCATGATGGCGACTTAATAAAAGTGGATGGTAATTCAGGAATTGTTCGTATTCTTAATCGTAAGGATCATTAATGTCAAAGACAAAAAAACAGTCATTGTATAAAATGACTGTTTTTTGATTACTTCAATTTCAGTTTAAGTGAATGATAGTCTATACCTGGTCTTACATTATCAATCACTAATTCATAGTAACCCTTATTTAAATCTACAAGGCTACTTTCATGTGGTTGATAATCTTCTTCAGAGCCATTGAGTTGAATCGTTGTAAAATACTCGCCATTCAGCTCTAAATTTAATGCTGCTTGGGCTAGAGGACTCTCATGGTACCTCAGTTGCATCTCAATTATATAGCTACCTGGTTGATTCACCTTAATTAAGACGGTTTGCTTTTGAACCTTCCTTAGTAAAATAACATCATCAACTTGATAGGCAGCTTCATTTGTTATCTTGAGTGATTGAATTTTTTTAGTGTTTACTCGCTTTTGTTGGTTACTAAAGGCAAATGTATCAAGGGCAAAATTAAGAATATTAACAGCGCTTCTCTCTAGTTCATATCTTGTAAGTGAACCTGTTTTGATAGCCTCGTTAATATCATCAGCCTCAAAATTGACTGCTTCATTATGCTCAACAACCATATAAAGATCATTTTGAGCCCTTACCATATGCGACTTCTTATCTTTACTCCATTGTCCACCATTAACTGGGTGATTAACTCTTGCCCACCAGTCAGTCATAACAATGCCATCAAAACCCCACTCATCTCTTAAAATTGTAGTATTTAGATCATAGTTTGAAGCTGCAAAAACACCATTGATAGGATTATACGAGGTCATAATACTCTTTGCATTTCCTCTTCTTACAGGTATTTCAAATGCTTTTAAATGAAGTTCTCTTAGGGCTCTTTCTGAAACAACTGCATCTACAGCATGTCTTTCGAGTTCTTGATCATTGGCTAAGTAATGTTTTAGAGTTGCATGTGCACCATGTACTTTTAGTCCCTTTACAAAGGCATATGCAAAACAACCTGATAACAAAGGATCTTCTGAGAAGTACTCAAAGTTTCTACCATTAAGAGGGTGGCGATGTAAATTTAAGCCCGGACCAAGCAAGGTATCTATGGCATTAAGCTTAAGTTCATAGCCTACTTCTTCATAGACTTCTTCAACCAGTCCAAGGTTCCATGTGCAAGCAAGTGCAGTGCCAATGGCTACTTGAGAAGCCTTTTTACCACTATCCATCCTTATGCCAGAGGGGCCATCAGCTGCAGCCATCACAGGTATACCAAAACCCTTTAGTTCCTCAGAAATGCCACCAAAAGCTGCTGCAGTGCCTGGTGTTGTTTTTGGGCTACACATGCCCTCACCTTTAATTAGCGTCATAAGAGCTTCTAGTGAAAGTTGAGAGACAAAGTCCTGCATACTAGAGTTGCCATTATTAACATCAGTGAGTGAAATTGACTTCTTGACACTATTTGACTTTGATTGTACTTTAGCGAGAATGCGTTTATTAAGGTCTACTTTGTTAAGCGGGACATCTTCATAGGCCACTTCATAAGTGCCATCACCACTTTGACACCCTGGCTTTAAACGCTTAAATGCTTCATTTGGTGCTAGGGCTTGTGATAACTGTTCTACAACCAGTGTTTGATTGAGTTCATAGTATTTTTTGTTATCAATTAATACTGGCTTTAAGCGTCTAATACTATTACCAACATAAAAGGCATAGTGACCTTTTTCTAGCAGATAGGCGGATGGATATCCAGTCGCACCACTATCATCATATGTAGCCATCGTTTTTAAAGAAAGTGTTAAGTGAAGGTCTTCTTGCTCACCTGGTGCAAGATTCTTAGTCTTTTTAAATGCTCCTAGTTGAACTTTAGGTTGCCCAAGTTGTCCCTGAGGAGATGAATAATAAACTTGGATTACCTCTTTACCGTTAAAGTTTGCACCTTTATTTGAAACTGAAACCACAATTTCAAGACTTGCTTCAGTCCCATGACCTGTCATGACTGCTTCTTTGACTTCTAACGAAAAGTCAGTGTATGACAAGCCATAACCAAACTCATATTGAACACTTTGTGGTGAAAAGGTCTCAAAGTACCTATAACCTAAGTAGACATCCTCCTCATAATAGTTTTTATCTTTATGACCAAAGTTTTTATGACTTGGATAATCAGTCAGCTTGTAGGCTATTGTATCAGAAAGTTTACCACTCGGTGTGATATCACCTACCAGTATGTCTGCTACAGCTCTACCCGTTTCCATACCCCCATGCCACATATAAAGTATGCTTGTTATCGCTTCTGGTTTATTGACCTTATAGACCCAACTCATATCAATAATATTACTAACGTTTAGTAGAACAACAACTCGACTAAAGTGAGTTGTTACTTTATTGAGCATATCTTTTTCTAGCTCTGTCAGCTGATAACTGCCAGGACCATTAAAATTATCCTGATCTTCTCCAGCTGTTCTACCAATGATGACAAGGGCTACATCACTCTTTAAACTAGCATCCACTACTATGTCATCTGACAAGGGCATTTCTTTCTGAAACCAGGGTTCAGCTGCCCAACCACCACCGCCGTTGTCAAAAGGATTTATTTTAATCCACTCTTGGTAGGTCGTAAGTAAACTCTCGTTTAAAATAAGAGACGTTTTTTCTTTAAGTCCTTCAATTAAATTAACAGTATAGGGTGTGTGAACAGCACCGCCTGAACCTGTGCCACTTTTATAGGTATCATATTGACACCTTCCAAAAACAGAGATTTTACTATTCTTTTTAAGGGGGAGTGTTTCTAACTCGTTTTTTAGTAATACCATACCTTCTGCTGCAGATTGTCTTGCTAGAAGGGGCAGTTTTTTGCTTAAGTCATCTTGTTTTATTGTTGTTGCCATAAGGATACCCTCTCTTTAACTAATTGAGTAAAAAGCTTACCCATCTGATGTACACCTGCTTTATCAAGTTCATTCATAAGGTCATCCCAAAGTTGATCAAAGTCTTCTGGTTGTGAAATTGTGACTTGAATAAGCCCTTGCTTTATAATAGCATCACATGCATTGAGTTGTGAACGAATGGGTGAGTTAATAGGAATCTGAATATCCCAAGCCTCACCCCACACAGAAACTGGTAATTCCTCTGCGCTTGGGTAAAGGTCAGACCAATTCTCAACACCATAAGCTTTAAGTGCACTTCTTTCATCATCACTATATTGTTTTTTTACATCCTCTTCATTCTCAGGATTATAAAAGTTACCTTGTTTATCTTTTTTTCCATCTCCCCAAATAGGATATGGATATGTGTAAACACCAACACCAGTCTCTTCTGAATACGCTTCATCATTTAAGCGTTTTTCCATTTCATCATCGGGAATGAATCGCTTGCCATTTTCATCATACTTGAAATTAACATCTTCAATTCCCCACATTCTTAATACATGGCCTTCGTGACTCGCCATAAAGTCTAGGAATTTAATTGCTTCTACAGGATTCTTACAATCCCTAGATATGCCTATGCCATAACCAGCAATATAGCCCACATCCCTAAAGTCAGCGGCCTTAGTTGAGGCATCTACTTGCACGGGATACTGACCATACATCCGTTCTTCCATCCCTTTGGCTCGCAACTGATTTTGAGCATAATCATACTGCCACTTTGCATCAATCAGACCAAGCACTCTTCCAGAAGCAATTTTAGCCAAGTAGGCATCATAATTCTGTACAAAGCTATCAGGATCCACTAAACCCTCATGATACATCTGATTTAGCCATTTGTAGTATGCTTTTTCCTCGGTGCGTAGGAATCGATACTTGGCTTCAAGAGTATTTGGATTTATAAACCAGTTACCATCATCAGGGGCACCAGTTGCAAAACCAGCAGCATTACCTAAACTTATTTTCCAGCGCCAGTCATCAATAACCATTGAAATACCAAGGCTAGGTTCACCATTTATCAATGGAAACTTTTCTTTATATTGCCTAATTGCTTGCTCAAAATCATCAAGCGTTTCAATTATGGGATAACCAAGTTCTTTAACAACTGCATGTTGCAAGGCAAAACTCATGGTTGGTTCCCATTTCCTCTGATTGACAGGTCGAGTGGGAAGCACATAAATTGCGGAGTTTTCTGCACTAAACTTCAATCGGTTAAAATAATCCTCGTAAATAATCCTGAGGTTTGGAGCATGTTCATTGATTAGATTTGTTAAATCAATGTATGCACCTGCTTCAACCATTTTATAGGTATCTTTCACCATAATAAGATCCGGATAATCATCCGAAGCCACCATAAGTTCAATTTTTTTAGCAACACCCTCAACAGGATGTTGTATATCTAGTTTTACACCCGTCGCTTTGGTTATTGCTTTTGCAACAGGACTCGAAAAAGCTTCATCTTCTTTTTTTAAGTCTTCTGAATACATGGTCAGTATAATTTCATTAGCAGGATTCTTATTATCAGTAGTAAACTGTTCTGTAGAACAGCCCGATAAAATCAGGCTCAAGAAAATGACAAATATAAGGTGTTTTTTAACCATGACTAATCCTCATCCTTTTGCGAATGGTTTTTTTGATATTTCTTTGGACTCATACCTTCAGCTTGTTTGAACTTCAAATAAAAATAATCTACACTTTTATAACCGACCATACTTGCTACTTCGTATACTTTTAACTCATTATTATTTAGAATTTCTTTGGCTTTTTCTAAGCGAATACCATCAAGATATTTAGTAAAACTCTTGCCCGTATTATGTTTAAATATTGTGCCTAAATAGGAGCTGTTATAACCAAAGAGCCCACCTAGTTTGTCTAATGTTATCTCCTGGTGATAATGGTGTTTTATATAATCAAGCACTCTGTAAATGGTGCTTTCTTTAGAACCTGAATGAATAGCATTCATAAGATCCATAAATACTTCAAACATCAAATCAAAAATAAGGTTAATGTGTGATGCCTTGTAGAGTTTCTCACCTATCTCTCGGTTTGATGGCAGTGAAATTTTTATATTAGGGTAATGATGGCTAAAACGCTCAATGATAATAAACATGTTCTGAGCTAATAAGCCTTTAAGACTTTCAAAACTAATCGTCATTGTTGAGACACTACTTTTAAAAGCAGTCAGATATTGGCTTAAGGCATCATGATTATTTACTTCAATGAAGTCAAAGACGGTTTCATTATCAAAATAGAGAACCTGCTCCTCTTTGATTACACACTCCTCATACCATGTACAAGTCTCTTCATCACTTAAGTACCATCTCTGGCCAATTTTTTTTGCATCAGAAAAACTGAGATGAATATCTAAATAGCCCTCTACTATTCTGCCTGCGCTAATAAAGAAAGGTTGATCTAAACCTAGCTTAAGCTCTGATGTTAGTTGTTTAAGAGCCGTTTTTATTTGTTTTTTATTGAGGTTTTTATAGATAATCACCCATGATTCAGCAACGAGAAGTGCTATCACTTCTTGGTGTTTTTTTTGGTACTGGTCAATGACACCACTGACCTGGTCAATTGTATCTTTATATTGCACCTCTACAACACAATGAGTGGCTTGGTCGTGCATTTTAAGAATACTAGAACTTTTTAATCCCATAAGTAAATGCCTATATTGTCTGAGGCGTTCAAGCATTTCTTGTCGATTGAGTTGTATTTCAATGTGAGATGCCTTATCAAGCTTTTCTTTTATTACAGAAAGGTGTTCAAAAAGCTCCTCCTCATCAATTGGCTTAGTTAAAAACGCTTCAACGTCAAGTGGAATAGCTTTTTTGGCATACTCAAATTCCGCAAAGCCTGTTAAGAAAATAACCTTACTTTTAATGCCTTGATGCCGCAGTGATTTTAGCAAAGATAAACCGTCATTACCAGGCATTCTAATATCAAGTAGTAATAAGTCTGGGTTGAATTTAAGAGCTAACTCCTCAGCGGAATGCGCATTATCAGCTTCACCAACAATTACAAAGCCCAACTCCTCCCAATTTATCAGTTTTTTTAATCCTTGTCTGATGATATATTCATCATCAACTATCAATACTGAATACATGTTTCCTCCTAATTGATCTGATGTTTTGGTAAGAGGAGTGTAACAATTGTACCCTTCTCTAGCTCACTTGTAATGTTCATCGTATAGGGGTGCTGATAAAAAAGTTTAATTCTTTGATACACATTGGTAAGGCCAATACTGCCTTTGAAACTTAGAACATCTTTTTCTAACTTGCTATTGATTGTACTCAATGTTTCAGCATTCATACCTCTACCATTATCACTAATCTCAATGAGTAAAAATGCGTCATCCTCATCAATTTTTATTCTGATTTCACCCTTGCCTACTTTCTTTTCAAGTCCATGTACAAAGGCATTTTCCACAATCGGCTGAAGGAGCAGTGGCAATACCATAAAGCTTGAAGTATCGCATTTTTTATCTATTGTATACGTTACTCTATCCCTAAACCTGAAGGCTTGAATATCTAAGTAATCTCTTAATAAGCCAAGCTCTGCATTTAAGGAAACCTCTTCTTTTAATACCGATAACTTTCTTCGCATGATACTTGCAAGTTTTTTTACAATGGATGCAATTTCATGTTGATCATTTAATAGTGATTCCATCCTAATAGTCTCAAGTGTATTATATAAAAAATGCGGATCTATCTGACTAGTAAGCATTTTAAATTCTACTTCTCTCTGCCTTGATGTCATTTGCTCCTTCTGAAGTTCTACTTCGTAAACTTGGTAGATTAAGTCTTTAATACTCTTTGTTGTTACTTCTAAATCAGAGTATAGTAGTGCTATCTCATCTTTACCTGCAATAGACTCTTCAAGGTCAAAGTCACCTGTTGCAACTTTATGTAGATTAAACCTGAATTTCTCTATTCTTTCAGTGAGAGTACGTGTAAGAATTGAGACCAATATAAGGGCTGCACAAACACTGACAAAAACTAGGGCTCCACCTCTTATAAGGACTTGGTTGGCAAAGGCAGTAAATTCAGTTGTTGGTATAAGTGTTAAAAGGCTTATATGATTGCCAGAATTCTGTGTTTGAAATACTGTGTTGATGACTTTATATTTTCCGGTCTCATCATCAAAAATCTCATTATTGAGACTTTGATTGAACATTTGATTGATAAAGTAATCCTCACTAATTAGCATACCTTCGTACTTAGCTTCAGTACTTATGACAATTTGATTTTGGTCAATAACGCCTATAATCTTATAAGGTGTTTCATCAAATATTCTCTTAAGTGTTCGGTTGCTAATATTTACTACTAAAACACCTATTTCTTCACCACTTGCCCCTTTAATTAAACGAACAAGTGCCAAAAATGATTTCTGTTTGATTTCATCATAACGATAAATAAACTCAATCTTACCTTCCTGAGATTGAGCAAGTTGGTACCAATCTGTTCGTTTATATTGCTCAGTCGTCGGTGTAATTTTTGAGTTATTTAAAAGTGTTTTATTGGGAACATAAATTCTAATGCTATCAAGTTCAGGATATAACCTAAGGTAATCGTCAATTCTTGTATAGTCATTTAGGGCATTAATAAGGGTAAACTGATCTGAATATAGGGTTGAGGTTATTCTTTGTAGGTCTTCATCCAAATAGAACCCATCTGAAACATTTGCAGCAATTCTGCACACGTCTTGAATGCGTTCCTCATTTCGAAGGGCATGACTAAATGCCTCTTCTGTTGCTTGTTCAATTAGCAAATTTCTTGCATAACCAGTTTGATAGAAACTTAAAAAAAGGAGCGGTATCAGGCCGCCAACGATGTATATTACCATCATTTTGTTAGCGACCCTTAAATTATATATAAATGCTTTAAACGCTTTCATATGTCACCTCGTCAAGATACAACTATTGTATCATGACACACTCCTATATAGTAAGCATGCTTACATGAACTAAAGATAATTAGAATAGGGTACTAATACTAATACTAATACTTATAGTCATTATAAACACTTAAAGAAATTTCCTCACTTATAAATCTTACAA
Organism: Fusibacter sp. A1; assembly: GCF_004125825.1. Lineage (NCBI taxonomy): Bacteria > Bacillati > Bacillota > Clostridia > Eubacteriales > Fusibacteraceae > Fusibacter > Fusibacter sp. A1. The sequence goes on from NZ_QQWI01000022.1 coordinate 13,315, forward strand.
CCTTTTTGAGTCAAGTAATTGTAAACAGCTCCAATCAAGTTTGCATCATTGCCAAACTCAGCCACTTTTATTACGGGTCTTTTAGGGGCTATTTCAATTTTATTAAAAATAGTATCTAACCTACTTTCCAGTTGATCAACAAAATCTTTTCGTTTACTAATTGCTCCACCTAGAACAATCATTTCTGGGTCAAAAAAGTATTGTAGGTTAAACATACCAACGGCGTTACTATTATAAAAATTATCAATTTCTTTGATGGCGACTGGGTCATGATTACTCGCTAGCTCAAAGACGTCTAGACCAGTTAATGTTTGACCTTTTATTTTAGACAACTTATCTGTTAAGGCGTAAGTCGCACCTAGGTCTGACCATATCTCAAAAGCTTTTGCTTCAAAGTCAAAGGAATTAATAAAATAACCAAATTCACCAGCCATAAAATTAGTTCCAGGGTGAATGAGTTTATCCTTAACCAAGGCACCACCCACACCTGTTCCAATGACAACCACTGCAATATCATTACAGTCTTTGGCAACACCCTTCCATACTTCAGCAAGGGCTGCACAGTTGCCATCATTTTCACTAAACACATCAATCGCGTATTTATTTTGGAGTTCATCCATTAAATTTACACCAACAAGAAATGGCATACTACCTTCAGACAAAATCATACCTGTCTGTGAGTTCATAATAGCCGGCACTGAAAGTGCTATCCCCTTAATTGGATACTTAGCCATACCTACCTCTACAACACTGCATAGGGTTGCCATAAACACCTCTAAGCTCGTTCTTTCGTTGATGACACTTCCCTTGTGTAGAATTTGACCAGAAGTATTAAGTATGCCGTATTTTATGGCACTACCTCCAATATCAATCGATAAAATATGCATTATTTACTCCATATGACTCTGTGTGAATACATCTAATATATTGATGATTACCAACAGAGTGAGCCTCTGGGAACATCTGCCCACATACCACTGTTGCAACAGGACATCTTGGTTTGAATGGACAACCTCTACTTTCAGGTGTCCAACCAACAACTTCTGACTCGTCAGCCTGAACTACCGGCAATTCTGGTTGTACTTGTCGTTCTGGGTCTGGTGCAGCAGCAACAAGTAGTTTAGTATAAGGGTGTTTGGGGTTACAAATCACTTCATCAACATTACCCCATTCAACCATATGACCTGCATAAAGAACTATAATACGATCTGAAAAATACCTAGCTGTAGCAATATCATGAGTTATATATATAAAGGATTTATTGAATTCACGTTTCATTTTATTCATTAAGTTTAATACACCTAATCTGATAGAGACATCCAGCATAGATGTTGGTTCATCAGCAAAGATGACATCTGCACCAACTGCTAGTATTCTAGCCAAGAAGGCTCTTTGTTTTTGACCACCAGATAACTGATGAGGATGTTTTTTTCCTTGTTCCTGAGCAGGTACAAGACCTACCATTTCAAGGTACTCATCCATCTTTTCTTGAACTTCTTTTTTTGAATAATCATGATGTAACTCAAGAGGTCGTTTTAAATGATAATAAATGTTGTGCAGGGGATTAAGTGAAGAGAAAGGATCTTGGAAAATCATTTGGCTTTTTTGCCTGTATTCCTTTAGCTTGTCACCCTTAAAAGCATGGACATCTTCACCATCAAATAGCATGACACCTGATGACGGTTGATGAAATCTCATGGCAAGCCTACACAGAGTCGATTTACCACATCCTGATTCGCCAACAATCGCAAGAGATTCTCCAGGGTATAAATCAAAAGAAACATCATTAAGTGCTCGGATGGTCTTCGATTTATGAAAAACGCTTCTCCCTCCGACATTAAAATCCATCACTACATTTTTAGCGCTAAAAATCGGCTTTTTATTTGTCATTTGTGGCTTCCTCCTGCTCAATGAGTGGAAAATGGCACTGATAGAAACTTTCTCCTTCATGAACACGCTCTGGCTCTTGAAGGGAACAAAACTCCTGTACTTTAAAACATCTTTCCTGGAACCTACATCCCTTTGGAATATTATTTAGATCAAGTGGATTCCCCTTAATACCTTCCATGTACTTTATTTCTCCCTGAAGAGACGGGAAGGAGTTTTTTAGGCCAAATGAATACGGGTGTTTAGGTGCATTGAGTATTTTTTCTGATGTTGCCTTTTCAATTATTTTACCTGCATACATGATGGCAACATTATCACAAAACTCCATCATTAAACTGATATCATGAGTGATAAAAAGTATAGAAAAGTTAAGTTCATCTTTTAACTCATAGATTCTAGAGAGAATGTCTCTTTGTACAACAGTGTCGAGTGCAGTCGTTGGTTCATCAAGGATTAACAACTTAGGTTTTAAAGCGAGTGCCATTGCTATAACAGCACGTTGACGCATACCACCTGAAAATTGATGAGGGTAATCACTAATCCGACCCGCTGGTATCCCAACTAACTCTAGTAGTGCCATTGCCTTTTGCTTAGAAACAGCTCTATTTTTTGTAATACCATGTTGCTTGTACAAATCATAGAATTGCTTTTCTAGTGAAACAACTGGGTTTAAACAGTTCATTGCAGACTGAAAAACCATGCTCGCTTGGCTCCATCTAAACTTGGCAAGTTCATCTTTCGACATTTTTAGTATGTCTTGACCATCAATAATAATTTGGCCATTATTAATAAGTGCCGGTGGTTTATGAAGTCTTAATAGTGAGTAGGCCACCGTACTTTTACCGCAGCCCGATTCACCAGCAAGCCCTAAACTTTCACCTTCTCGTATTTGAAAACTCACGTGATCAACTGCACGTACATGCCTACCGCCAGCCACGATATAGTCAACTGTTAGATCTTTGACATCAAGCACTATGCTCATTGAGTCCTCCTTCTGTTTCTACTCTTAGAGAGTGTTTCTTTTCTAATTTTTTGGATTTTCTTAATTCTTTATAATATGCCGACATAAAGCGTTGTGCTCTTAGTTTTGGGTTTGATATTTCATCAATTGAAAAGTTGATGAGTGTAAGACCCATACCTAACAAAATGATAGCAACTGAAGGGCCTAATACTTCCCACCAGATGCCACTATTAAGTGCACCTGTCGTTTGTGCGTTAAATAGCATAGTTCCCCAAGTAACAGATAAAGGGTCGCCAAAACCAATAAACTCAAGGAAGGTTTGCGCCATAATTGCATAAATGAGGGTTCCTACAAAGGCTGAACTAATCATTGAAAGCATGTTTGGCATAATTTCAATAAAGAGTCTTCTTAACTTTGTTTCACCAATAGTTTCAGATGAGTAAACAAACTCTCTGCTTCTAATACTCATCGTTTGGGCACGAATAACCCTTGCTCCAAATGGCCAAGAAGTTAAGCCAATAATAGTTGCAATCAGAAGTGGTGTTGAACCACCAGATAAGGAGGCAATAATCAGCAGGAGCACCACTTGAGGAATAACCATTACAACGTTTATACAGGTGGTAATCACATTGTCGACAATACCACCAAAGTAACCTGCAGTAACACCAATAACTAAACTAATTGAAACTGCAACCAGACCTGCAAATACCCCAACCATAATGGATGTTCTACCCCCATAAAGCGTTTGTGAAAACACATCTCGACCTAGTCTTGTCGTTCCAAGAATATGTTCACTTGACGGTGGACTATGATATTCATCTGCATACCTGTGAAGGGGATCGTGAGATGTAAATATCCCCGCCCCCATTGTAAGAACAAGAATAAGTGTAATAAGGCTTACCCCAATGCTTGTTGTAGGACTACTTTTCATAAAGTTGCCAACGCGTTTAAAGATACTGTTTTTTAACATGTTAGCCCCTCTTTCCTTCTGTACGTATTCTAGGATCTAAGAAAAGAATAGCAATATCTGCTATAAAATTCGCACTGAGCATTAGAATGGTAGACATAAGTAGAATGCCTTGCATCAGTGGATAGTCACGTCCATTAATGGCTGATAACATGACCTTACCTAGACCAGGATAGTTAAAGATAAGTTCTATAATGAGCGCACCACCCAGCATAAAGCCTATTTGCATAGCAAAGGTTGTAACAACTGGCAGTAGAGCGTTTCTAGCACTGTAACCAAAGATTATCTTGCGCTCAGACAAGCCTTTAGCTGTACCGAGTGTTATATAATCTTCTCCAAGTTGATTAATCATGTTGGCCCGCATACCCATAATGCCCCCTAAACTCAAAATGACGATAGAGGTAACAGGTAAGAAGGCATGGTAGGCTACGTCTTTTATATACTCAAATGTGTTTGCATAGGTCATAAGAGGCGTAACGGCATATCCCCGTGGGAAAAAGCCTGTACTTGCAAGTGTATAACTTAAGAATAGTGCTACAATTACAGCTGGAATATTGGCTAAAACCTGACCTGTAAGCGTAACGCCTTTATCAAATTTACTGCCCCTTTTCCATGCAACTAAAATACCTAAGACTGTATTAAGGATAAATGAGATGGTGAGTGCTGATCCCATTAAAAAAAGTGTCCAACCCAAGCCTCTTGACATGGCTTGAAGCACTGTTTGTGGATAATTAGAGAAAGATAAACCCCAATTACCAGTAAAAATACTACCAATATACTTAAAATAAGAGAATATTAGTGGTTCGCCAGTGTTATACCCAAAGAGCTGCTCAACGGCACGAATCGTTGCCTCGTCTATGCGACCTCCAGATTGATATAACTCAGAAATGTACATCTGAACAGGATCCCCCGGCATAAGCCGAGGGAGAAAGAAGTTCAGTGTTATGGCGGCAATAAATGCAATTAGGTAAAAACCTAAGCGCTTCATAACATATTTCATCTTTCTCCCCCTCTTATTATTTCACAGGTTTAAGGTTCATTAGGTGTAACACTTTCATATCGTGTACCGATAGAGCTGGTTGACAATATGGATTGTCAGCAGTTGCCCAACCGTCAAAACGACTTGTGTTGTAGACGAACCAGTTACCGTTGTATAAAACTGGGATGTTAATCATGTTATCAGTAAAGAAGAATTCAATTTCACGTGTAATTTCTTCAAGTTCAGCATCTGTAGCGTTTGGCATTTTAGCAACCAAAGCGTTGATTTCTTCATTTACATAGTTTGTTTGAGTTGTTGACCACCATGTAGGTGTTTTTACTCTTGATGCATCACCAATTGAATCGAAGTAGAACTTCCAAATGTTTGATGAATTACCGTAGGCTGTGTAAAGTACATCATGGGCACCTGATTCCCAGCTTTCAATGATGATACCTAAGTCAACTGCATTAGCTGTTGCATCAACACCAATTTTTCTGAAGCCTTCAGCAACAATTGCTGCACCGTCATTCCAATCTGTCCAACCTGCTGGTGAAAGGATTTCAAACTTGATTGGTGTGCCATCTGCATTCTCTACAAATCCGTCACCATCAGTATCTGCATAACCTGAATCAGCAAGTAGTGACTTAGCTGCTTCAATATCGTAAACTGTGTATTTAGCATGAATCTTTTGTGCAGCATCATCTGTGTAACCAAGAAGTGCTGATGGTAAACCTGTTACTGGTGGTACTGTTTTATCAAGGTAACCGAATACTGCTGAGTCGATGATACCTTTTCTATCAACAGCCATAGAAAGTGCTTTTTTAAAGTTAGCATCATTAAAGGCTTTAAGGTTATCTGTGTTTTCTGTCATGTAGTTAAAGGCAACACGTACGCCGTCATTCATACCGTACCAGAATTTACGGTTTTCATCGCCTTGAATGTAAGTTTCTTCAGCGTTTGGAATAAAGATATGTGCCCAGTCAACTTGACCTGATTGTAGTAGCGCAAGTGCACCATCGTTACCATTAAATTGTGGCACTCTTAATTCATCAACTTCAAGTTGGTCTGCTTGCCAGTAGTATGGGTTTCTAGAAAGAACAACCATTTCTGGTGCAAATGATTTTACTTCTGAGAAAGGACCAGTTACTACAGGGTTTTCATAAACGTATGTAGCCGGGTCTTCAACTTTAGACCAGATATGCTCTGGAACCATCATTCTTTGTAAGAAGATGTCTTGTCTGTGGAATCTGTTTGCTTCTCTCATAACAATCTTAACTGTATAGTCGTCAACAACCTCTACAGATTTGATTTTACCTTCTTCGCCCCAGTCGCCAGATCTATCGATTGTAGGGTGATCTTTTGAATAGTTAAAAGTGAAAGCAACGTCTTCTGCGTTGAACTCTTCGCCATCACTCCATTTAACGCCTTTTCTTACCTTTACGATAAGTGTTTTATTATCTGATTCTGAAATAATTTCTTCAGCTAACCACATGTGCTCTTGGTTATTATTCATTGTGTCAAATAGTACTAAGTGTTCGTGCATGAAACCATTAACAAACTGGTATGACCCATTAGCAAAGGGGTTAAAATTTCTTACCCAACCATCATTTGAGTCCATAAGAGCTGTTAATACATTGGGTTCTTCTTTGCTGTCAGCCTTTGTTTGTGTTGCTTCACTTTTGTCGTCTGACTTTGTAGTTGAGCTATCTGTAGAGTCAGTTGAACACCCTGCAAGAGCACCTACAACCAACATCATAGCTAAAATCAGTGCCAATACTTTCTTCATTGTTCCCTCCTATTAATTGTATGAGTCAACCGACTTCGACAATGGGATTATGGCATTAATTCATTGTCGAAATCAGTTTACTCAAAAGGTCTATGAATGCGTTTTCCGCAACTCACTTACTATTGTAGAATGAAACCGTTTTCATCAATACCCGAAAAACTCCAACAAAAAAACATGAAATTTTCTAGAATTATCAGATAACTTAGAAAATAGTCATGTTTTTGAAATAGTTTAATAACTTAATCACTACGGGGTATAGTGATAATACTTACTTAAGTGGAGGACTCAAATGAAAAAACAAAGAGAAATCTTGATAGTACTCATGTGCTTTATAGCTGTAATACTTAATGCTTGCTCATTACAAGAAGCTGAAAGTAAGACTAGTGTTGAGCAAGAACTTAATGATGATAGACCTGACAATTACCTAGAACTAGTTTCACTTGAATACCCGCCCTATATCTACACGCAGAATCAGGACGTAAAAGGTGAACAGCACCCAATTTAGTAGACAAAATACTGGCTCATTTTAGTCTTATGCAGCTCTTATCTTTGATGCATAGGTGGCTTTTCACCATCTAAACGTATTCTTTCAAAATTATAAAAGTTTATGAAGCTAACAATCTCATTACTTATTTCTGACACTGTCATTTTACTTGCATGACTGAGCCATTC
>NZ_QQWI01000023.1 GCF_004125825.1 Fusibacter sp. A1
ATGAGACCTTCTTGTTGAGGTTGTTCTTTTTTCAATCATCAGCGGAAGGTTGAGTAAAAATTATACAATAATAGGTTTTTTATCTATATCAAGAACAAGCTCAAGTGTGTTAATGCAACGCCAGTGATTTTTTTATCAAGATATATTATAGTATACCAATTTTACCAACAATTACATCGGTTGATATAGAAATTATAGAAAGTTATAGAATTTCTGATTTGTAGGGATGAGGTATTAACTCTGTTTTAGTCAAAAGAACCTTATCATAATAAGGTTCTTTGGATATGATATTATTACTGTCCCCAAAAGTTAATTATTATGATCTTGTAAAGCTGTTACTAAATAATATTTTACTTTTATTAGTAGTAAGATTAAAAATGCAGAAACAGAACACTCTATCTACTTGAGTATTTTACCAAACAAGCACTTTGAAGAGTCTTCGGATTAAAAAGCCAGAGGATGGATGCAAAGATTTCTCGAAATAAAATATAAATGCTTTTTAGCATGTTATTGCTATGGGTAAAATATTTGTGACATGGTCATATACCAAAGATAGTAATGATGCTAGTATAAAAAGTAGGCACTAAGTTAAATGTTGCAACTCAAGTATGAATTATAGCAACTTATGTATTTTGAGTAGAGAATTAAAAGAAAACATATTATTATAATAACAAAGGAGGGATTTAGTGAAAGTTACTATTATAGAAGAAGCAAATACACAAACAGAAATTATTATAAAATGTAACTCTATTGATGATGAGATTCTTTCATTAGTTGAAAAACTTAAAAAGTTCAAAGAAAAAATCCTGGTATACAATGATAAAATGCAGACTTTATTAGTTCCAATTAAAGATATTTTATATTGTGAGTACGTAGATAGAACTGTATATTTATATACAATAGACAAAATATACATAACTAATGATTCACTAAATGATCTTGAGGAAAGTAAATTATCAGAGGATTTTTTTAGATGTTCAAAGAGCTTTATTATAAATATATGCCATATACAGTCATTTAAAAGTGATTTAAGTGGAAGATTAATTGCAACACTTACAAGTGAAGAAAAAATTTGTATATCTAGACATTATTCAAAAAAATTCAAAGAGAAATTATATCAGATGAGGTGATAAAAATGAGTTTATTTAAAAAGATTTACCTATGGGGATTTGATTCGAAACTTTATACAGGATTATATTTTATGATTTTTATGATTTATATAGGTGGTATTAAATATTTCTCAACAAGTACCACATCAATAGAATTATCTACAATGCTAGAAGTATGGATTGTTTGTATAATTATTTCGTTTTCACAAACTATATTTTTGAACAATTACTTTGATTCAAAAGAAGATATTGAATTATTTAAGTGCTTAATGTGGATAATTGGTTCACTAATCGTAATACTGATAGTATCTATTTATGGAAAATGGTTTGAAAAGACATGGACCTATGCAGTATTTACAACACTTGTGTTATTGTCACTAAGTTCGGTTTTATTAGGACTAATATTTGACGCAGAGTATAGTACTACAAAATTAAATAAATCATTGAAGAAGTATAAAAAACATTAGTAATATGGAGGTAAAACAAAATGAATTTATCAAACGTTTCAAAGACAGCTATTATAACAATGACATGTCGTTCTGCACAAACAGAGAACCCTAAGTCAGATTTCAATGATCCAATGTCTGTTCAGAGTCTGAGAAGATTAACTGACTTAGCATCTGAATCAGAAAAGAAAACCATTCAAAAAATTAAAAAGATGTATGGTAAATATTCAAAAAAGGAAGCGCAGTCACTTGTTAAGCGAGTTAGTAGTATAGATCGTATTATAAATGACTATATATTAAATAATCAAGATTGTACTGTCATTAATATTGCGTGTGGTTTTGACACTAGATATTGGAGATTGGACAGAAGAGATTGTACTTATATTGAGCTTGATCTTCCTGAGGTAATCGATCAGAAAAAAGCGTTGTTAGGAGACCAGATAAACTATAAAATGATTTCATCATCAGTTTTAGATTTTGATTGGATAGACGAAGTTACAAAAGAAAGAAATAGTAATTTCGTACTTGTAATGGAAGGCCTACTTATGTACTTTAAAGAGGAAGATGTGAAAAAGCTTCTGGGTGCAATATCTGAAAGATTTTCTAATTCTCTGCTTGTGACAGATGCGTTAGATAAGAAACTTACTGAAGGTCTGTATAAAAAAATTGGTGATTGGTCTTCAAAACTTTTACTTGGTTTTGAATTGGGCTGGAACTTTGGATTTGAGAAGGCTGAAGATATTGAAACTTATGGAAACTATAGCCTTATAGGTGTAGAGGGTAAGCAACCATATGTAATTACAGCATCAATTAAGTAGATTGAAATAACTAATTGAGTAGCTTCCTATTGTGCTTATGCAGTAAAGTTGTAACATCATTTTATAGTTTGATCTCCTTTACATCTTGATATTTCTTTGGGTGTCTTAAAATGTGTGTAGAGGAAAACTTCCCTACATTTTCCCAACAAAGTTATAGATTGATATCAGTTAATACAGAAGTAATAGGAAGAAAACCTACCTTTTTCAGACGTTATAGAAATTATAGCAAGTTATAGAATAGAATCTTTGATTCTGTTCGTCGGGGGTTCGAGTCCCTCACGGTGTGCCAGAAGCATTGGAACTCCTAAGTTTTACTTAGGGGTTCTTCTTTTATTGTCTGAAAAACTGATAAAATCCTGATATTTCCCAACTATTTTATCGGACGATATAGATATTATAGAAAGTTATAGAAATTCTGATATGTAGGGTAGAGTGAATATTTCGCTCATCGAGAGCCACTGTTCAGGTGCTGTTCAAGTGAGCAAGTGGCTCCGTTAAGTCCGTGATGGTGGCTCTAAGAAAGCGAAATATTCATAGAGCATAATTTCTTATTACACATGTCCAGTAATTTGACATAGATCCAATGTTCAATTTTTAACCTTTGGGATACCAATATAGGGAAGAATCTGATATGAGAATATATAAAAGTAGAGGATATGATAAACCTCTACTTTTTTAGTTACTCATTCATACATAGTAAAGTCAGAACTTTCATTATTTTTCTAGTCATTTCTTTAGCAGTTTCATCAAAATCACTGATAAGCCATTCTTTCACCATATTATGAATGCCGCCTGAAATGAACTGTATCGTATATTTATCTGGATAGATGTTTAAATATTTGGATGCCAGTGTATTATTGGATTCTTTTTTTAGGTCATAAATTATGCTAGTGATTTCTTCACTATGAATTAGAAGTTTTGCATGTGGCAAGCTTCTTAGTACTATAAATCGATTGAGTATCTCGGATTCAAGGGTAAGTTTTTTAATCTTTATCTGATCTTCTTGCATCATTTTCATGACATTCTTAATTTGGTATGTGATGATATTTTCCTTACACTTGAAATGTCTGTGAATAGTCATTCTAGAAATACCTGCTTTGTCAGCAATTTCAGCAAGTTTAATGTCATCATAGGATTTTTCTTTAAGCAAAGACAAAAAAGCATCAACAATAAGACCTTTTGACTCCTCTACTTGACTTACTCGTTTCATGTTACGTTTCTCCTTTAAAAGTATCAGATAATGAAATAGTATTGAAAGCTAATGCTATCTCATGTATTATAACACATAAGTTGTTACGTTGTAACAGATATTGTTGAATAGAAAGGTTAGGTAAAAATGAAAGTAGGTAGAAAGAAAATGATATTAATGATAGTTGGTATAATAGCAGCCGTATTGCTGGTATTAGTTTTAACAGGTCCAACAATTATGCAGGCTCTAGGATTGCATCCTGAGTACGATGGTCCTACATATAAAGCCGAAGGTAAAAGAGCATTGATTATAACGACAAGTCATGGCGTATTAGCTCCTGTAGGTGAAACTGATGGGAAAGCTACAGGCGTATTTGGTTCTGAATTGACCCACCCGTATTATGCATTCTTGGAAGCTGGAATGGAAGTGGATGTTGCTAGTATTAAAGGTGGAGAAATTCCTATAGATCCTCAATCCTTTAATTACTTCATAATTTCTGATGAAGATAAGAGATACAAAAAAGACAGTGTCTTTCAAGCTAAGGTAAAGAACTCACTGAAAATTGATGACGTCGACTTTACAGCTTATGATACTATTTTTCTAGCTGGTGGTTGGGGAGCAGCTTATGACTTAGCGCAATCAGATGTTCTTGCTGAGAAAGTATCAGAGGCTTATTACTCAGAGAAAGAAACAATCATTGGTTCTGTTTGTCATGGTTCATTAGGGCTTGTAAGCGCTAAAGACAAAGAGGGGAATTTACTAATAGAAGGCCGTCGAGTAACAGGTGTTACTAACGCTCAACTTGAAGCGTTAAACATCATGGTGACACCACTACATCCTGAAACAGAGTTGAAAAAATCTGGAGCTATATATGAAAGTAGTACTGCTTTTAATGACCTGTTTGCTACACATGTAACTGTGGACGAGGAAGGACGTTTTGTCACTGGACAAAATCAAAATTCAGGTATGGAAGCTGCAGTTAAGATTACAGAAATACTATCAAATAAATAGGAGTTGTCTATGGAACAGAGAAGTAATAAAGTTAAAGCACCTTCTAAAGATGTAAGTTTTTTAAAAAAGGCAAGAAAACATCTGTTTACAATTTTCATCATGCTACCAGGAATTTTGTTCTTGTTTCTAGGATTTCAGTGGTTGGTTGCACCGGAAGATGCAGCCGCTGCACTGATGATGCCGTTATTAAATGGAGCTGGCCTTAATAGTCAAATCGGTGATATCGGTGGACTTTTCCTTGGTATGGGACTTTTGGTTATGGGTGCAGTCACAACAAAAAAATCGGATTTGCTATTATCAGTTTCAGTGCTATTATCTTGTATAGCAACATATCGTTTAATTTCTTTTGCCCTATGTGATGCAACGCTTATTGTTCAAATGTTTGTTGTAGAAACGGTAATAGCAATTTGGTATTTAGTTGCTTCAAAAAAAATGAATGAGAGGGAGCAAAAGAATGCATAAGTCCAAAATACTATCAACTCTTCTAGTATGTAGTACATTGACAATTAATTCATTTTCATATGCTGCTACTGCATATTCTAAGGATGACTATTTGGATAAGATAAATCCTCCAGACGATCCGAATGTTGTTGTTATCCTAGTCGACGATCTAGGTTTTACAGATCTAGGTGTATATGGTAGTGAAATAAAAACACCTAACATTGATAGGTTAGCGAATCAGGGAGTTAAGTTTTCTAACTTTCACACGTCTGCAAGCTGTGCACCCTCAAGAGCAATGCTCCTTACTGGGGTAGATAATCACTTGGCAGGTGTGCCAAATATACCAGAAGCGCTGCCACCAGAACAAGCATCAGAAGACAATTATCAAGGTGTTCTCAGTAATAATGTTGCAACGGTTGCATCTATCTTAAACGATGATGGTTACCATACTTACATGACAGGGAAATGGCATCTTGGGAAAACAAAAGAGAATTTGCCCTACAATAGAGGTTTTGAACGCACACTATCAATGGCTGATACGGGTGCTGACAATTGGGAGCAAAGACCATACATGTCCATGTATGATCATGCTCATTGGACCAAAGATGGTAAGGAAATACAACTGGAAGCACCTTTTTATTCTTCTGAACTTTTAGTCGATGAAATGATTGGCTTTATTGACTCAAATATGGATGATGGAAAGCCATTCTTCTCATATGTTTCTTTCCTAGCGGTGCATATGCCCGTACAAGCGCCAGAGGAGTTCACTGACATGTACTTGGAAACTTATGAAGAGGGCTGGACTGCCTTGCGTGACAGTCGTTATGGTTCTGCGAAGGAAATTGGTCTGGTTCCAAAGGACAGTGACATGCTTCACCATGATTTCATAGATGATTGGGATGATTTAAGTGAAGAAGAAAAAGAGTTTGAGGCCAAAAGAATGGCGGTCTATGCAGGCATGGTATCAGCTATGGATTATAATGTTGGTCGCTTAATAGACTATTTGGAAGCCGTTGGGCAACTAGAGAATACAATTTTCATTATCACATCAGACAATGGTCCAGATGGTGCCAGTATGGCAGATAGTGAAATACAATCAATGGGCTATACACACAATTATCATGACTTAGGAGAAATTGGCAGTTTTAATTATATTGATCAGAACTTTGCCAGTGCAGCAGCTTCGCCACTGACCTACTTTAAGTTTTATTCCGGTGAAGGTGGACTTCGAGTGCCGCTTATTTTCACAGGTCCTGGTATTGATAAGCGTGAAGGTTTTCAAAATGCCTTTACTCATGTAACCGATATTACCCCAACTATCCTTGAAATGACAGATACAGAGGCACCTGAGGGGAGGTTCTCGGGTAGAGAAGTTGAACCTATAACAGGAAAAAACCTTACCCCAATTTTGAAAGGGACAAAGGATTCTATATATTCAGAGGATGACTACGTGGGATATGAGGTTGCAGGAAATCTAGCCTTGTTCAATAATGGCTATAAGTTAATGTTGAATCGTCCATCTCTGGGTGATAGTGAATGGTATCTATTTGACATAGTGAATGATCCTGGTGAAACTAAGGATTTAAAATATGACAATCCTGTTCAGTTTCAACATATGATGAACTTGTATCAACGTTATACCAAAGAAAAAGGTGTGTTACCTGTACCAGATAATTATAACCAAATATACGAAGTAAGTCAGAAGATAGGACGTAAAAAATTAGGTAATACACTGGTTGTACTGATTCTTGTTTTCCTTACTACAAGTATATTCGCCCTGTTTGGGAGACAAAAGAAAATCTTGTATAAAGAAACTGAAAAAATCTCTTAGAGGAGTAAGAAATGATTGATATCAGGTTCTTTTTACATATGATAGGAGACTAAATCATGGATACTTTTCACCTGATGGCAAAGCCTGCAGGACCTGCATGCAATCTTAACTGCACTTATTGCTTTTATCTTGAGAAGAAAAAGTATTATAACCAAGGCAAGACTTCTATGAGTGATCGTGTTTTGAAAACATATATCAAGAAGTACATCCAATCTCAAAAAAGGCAGAGTGTAGTGTTTACCTGGCAAGGAGGAGAACCAACCTTGCTGGGACTTGACTTCTTCAGAAAAGTCGTGAAATATCAAAAACAGTTCAAGCAAAATAAAATCATATCAAATTCTCTTCAAACAAACGGGACTTTGATCAACGATACATGGTGTCGTTTTCTAAAAAAAAATAAATTTCTAGTAGGTATCAGTCTAGATGGTCCCGAGGAGATTCATAACATTCATAGAAAGTACAGTAGTGGTAGTAGTACATGTAGCCATGTAGAGAAGGCTATTAAGCTTTTACAAAAGTATGATGTGGATTTCAACGTCCTTACTACTGTAAATGATATAAACGTCAAAGAATCCCAAAAACTTTATGACTACTATAAGAGAATGGGTATTAAGTACATTCAATTTATTCCTATTGTGGAAAGATCAAGTGAAGAACCTGATAATGTTACGAATCTGAATCTTTCCTCCCCTGAGGACCTAAATAGTGAAAACCAAGTTACGCCTTGGTCTGTTGATCCGGAGCGTTATGGTAATTTTCTTGTTGAGATATTTGACAGATGGGTACGTAATGATATAGGGAAAACATTCTATATGAATTTCGAATGGGCCTTAAGTGCTGTTATTCATGGTGTATCAGGTAGCTGTCATTTTGCAAAAAAATGTGGTAGTGCTGGGATTGTTGAACACAACGGTGATGTCTACTCATGTGATCACTATGTATATCCTTCAAATAAAATTGGAAATATACTTCAAGATGATCTATCATTAATTTTCAATTCAAATAAGCAAGAGATTTTTGGAAATGAAAAGCAAAAGGGGCTAAGTGAAGAATGTATAAACTGTCAAGTCCTTCATCTCTGTTACGGCGGATGTCCCAAACATCGATTTGTTGAAGGTCAGAACTATTTGTGCAGTGCGTATAAAAGGTTCTTCACACACATTAAACCATATGCAGAAGCAGCTAGAGACTTAATCAAACAAGGGAAACCATTAACAGATTTGATGATGATAAGAATAATTGATAAGTAAGTTCTGGACTCAAATTCAAGTTCTAGTAATTATTAGTTTCTACATGGGCAGTGGTAAAAGAAAATATATGAAAGTTGTGTTAAGGTAGTTTTCAAAAACTTCCCAACATTTTCCCAACAAAGTTATAGATTGATATCGGTTTATACAAAGATTATAGGCTAAAAACCGAGTTGTTTCAGACGGTCCTGATAAACTAAAGTTGTAACACCAGGTGATAGTTTGATCTTGTCTACATCCACACAAATTGAAATCATTATGTGAAAAGGATCGAAAGCTAATACAGCTGGTCCTTTTTTATTTCACACTAATTAGAGACTAGTGTTAATCTAAGAAATACTCAAAAATTACTTGGATATATATGATAAGATTAAAGAGACACTCGCACAACACATTGGGTTAGTTGATAGAAAATATGAATTAGAGATGTTGTATATTTTAGATAAGGAGGGGAATTGAGTTTAACTACACTTTTACAAAGACCAGAAGTAAAAGCAAAATTTAAAGAGGAGTTTATTAAACCACGTTTTAAGTACAATAAAGAATTATTAGCAGAACCATTGACTAATAATTATAGCGTGATTGGTGTTGCATTTGATTATTTGGCGAGATTTCATATTGAAAAGGTGAATTCTCATCATAATGTTAAATCAAGGCAGTGGATTGCAGAAACATATGTTGAAAGGTCATGTCTTCTTCCTTGGAAAGAAGATGCATATAATATGATTATTGAGGAAGTTAAGTATGCAAAAGAAGAGTTTATGGTTGAAGGGATTGTTGATGAATTTCTGATTAAACCTCTTATTAAGATGTCCAGAATTGATATGATTCATCGTTCAGCACAGAATGATATTGATGTGTTTGCTGAAGTCGATTCAAAAGATATAGAAGACATTCAAAATTTGTATAACGTTTTTAAACAACAGGATTGGGTCGCTAAAGATGTTTGTTATTTAAATCCAGTTTTTGGTGAAGCTTCATTAATGGTTGGTGGTGCTGATGCCGATTTAATTTTTAACGATGTGTTAATTGACTTCAAAACTATTAAAAAAGCAGGGATGACTCGTACCAGTTTTGACCAACTCATGGGATATTATCTCTTAAATGAAATTGGTGGCATTACAGAAAAAGGTAAAATCCAAACAATAAATAGTGTAGCAATTTATTCGTCTCGATATGGAGAAATAATGAAAATCGATATTGAAGATATCTTTGACACAAATCGACTACCTGAACTAAAATCATGGATGAAAGAAGTTTCCAAAAAGAAATAAAAGAGATTCATCAACAACTCCTATGACCTCTATTCAGATGACAATTTAATTCATGAAAATAAAGATACCTCTCTGTATGAACTTATATAATTACTGCCCTACCATATTGGGAAAAAGTACGTCGTAAAATCGCTAAAGTCGATTAATACCAACGTGTCGTCGAAAGGAATATGCTCATTCAAATGGCAGAAAAATTATTTTATATTGACCATACTTTTACAAAGGTATGCGTAAATTTTAGTTAGTCATACAAATTGAAAGATTTACTTGAGTATTAAACAGATAATCATGTAGAATTTCTGTAGTGATAGTTTACACATTATTTATCTGCGACCTAGTTACAACACATGTCGAGTGTTGCTCACTACTAGTGAAGAAATAGTAAAAAGGTACTTCGTTAATCTGAAGTACCTTTTTAAGTTGCTTCTGAATATTGCGATAATTTTCATGAAGTGATACCATATAATGGATAATAAAAATATTATTATGGTAAGGGGGGAGTTAAATGTCTACAAAAAATGAGTTCCATAAATGGGTGAACCAATTAGAAAGTAAAGATTTGAGTGACATAGATTGTAAACTTATCAATATTCTAACCGACAATTTTGATATTATTGAACCATTATCAACTGCTGGAGGATCTAGGGCTAAAAAGTTAGTAGATTTAATTACCAGTAATCATGAAACTGCATCACCAGAACTTAATCTCACTAAATCTGAAGAAGCAGAAGCGAAAGGAGATAATCTGAAGATAGATAGCTTAAATATTGGTCCTTTTCGTGGATTTGTATCAGAAGAGAAGTTTACTTTTGATAAAAAGTATACATTCATATATGGGCCAAATGGTTCTGGTAAATCAAGTTTTTGTGAAGGTCTTGAGTTAGCATTATTTGGAGATGTAGAAGAAGCTAGAGGAAAAAGAATCAAACTCGCTGATTATATTGAAAATGCAGATGTAAAAAAATCAGAAGTCCCAAAAGCATTTGGCAAGAATGAAGACAAAGAACTAATTCAAATTATTCCTAATAGCCAGCTTTACAGGTTTTCATTTTTTGAAAAGAATCGAATTGATAGTTTTGCTAGAATAACAGCTGAAACAGCAAGTGCGCAGAAAGATAGAATAGCTACTTTATTTGGTCTCGATAGTTTTAACAAATTTGTAGATGGATTCACAGAGAATTTTGACAAATACTTGTCAACAAATAACGTTAAGGAAAAAAAGTTTTCTGAGGTATCTGTTAAGTATGAGCAAGACAAAGTAAACCTCCAGAACTTAAAGCGTGATTTAGAAAAGTGCAATAAGGATATAAAAGACCTTATTAGTGAAATAAATAGAGAAGATGTGATTACTAAAGCTGATATAGAGTTATTCTTAAAAGGAGATGAGAATAAACAAGGATATCTTAATGAACTTCAGAAATTGAATGTGGAGCAAATTCCAGAAAATCAAGATGTAAAAATATTTGATGAATTTTTCTTGTTTCCTGATCGAGTTAACAAACATATCGAGTGCTATAAAAAGTCTCAGGAAGCTTTAACGAAGGAAGCATCAAAGGTTGATTATAAAGATCTTTATAGTTCGATTATATCATTGAGACAACATCAGGAAGGCCAAATGACGAAATGTCCTGCGTGTAAAACACCACTGGACAAAGTTGTTGTAAATCCTTATGAAAACGCGTCATTGGAATTAGAAAACTTTAAAAATATTATTGCAATTCAATCAGAATTCAAATCAAGTGGTGAAAACATAATTAAACTATTTAGTGACTTCAAGCGGTTTATAACCACTGTTAATAAGGATACAAAGGTTAATGTGGATTTAGGAATTTATACAAATAAAAGTGAGCTGAACATAGATGATCTTTATGATTCAGTGATATTGAATCAATTGCTGTTTAGTGATGAGAATAGACAATTATTTAGTGACCAACTGAAAGCTATTATGCAACATATCGAAAATGATAATAAAGTTAAATCAGAGAAAAGAGCATCAAAAATCAAAATTGAAGATGACTTAAAGAAATATCAAAATTACTATGATAAGCTGATTGGCATTAATTCCAAGGAAGAAGACTATTGTGAGAAAATTGGTGAAGTTGAAAAGAGGATATTTGATTTTGAGAATGAAAACGAAAAAAATCTGAAGGAGATCGAAAAAGAAAAGGAGATTATCTCTACTAGAAAAAAATATTTGGATTCATATGCAAAGCTACTAGATAATCTGAAAAGTTATCGATTGAATCTTCCTAAAGACCTTGCATACGGACTAGCTGATAAGGTTAAAGAGTATTATAATATAATTAATAGTCATGATCCAGAATTTGAACTAATTGAGGAGTTAATACTACCAATTAAATCAGGAGATATAATTGGAGTGAAGTTTCAAGGTGAAGAAGTAATTCATGATGCGTTGTATATTTTAAGCGAAGGACATATTAAGGTTTTGGGTTTAGCAATACTGCTCTCAAAAGCAGTAAAAGAAAATTTAGGATTTTTAGTATATGACGATATAGTAAATGCAATTGATGATGATCATCGTAGTGGAATAGCAGAGTTATTGATGGGGCATTCGGATTTTATTAATCGACAACATATTCTTACATGTCATGGTGAGCAATTCATCAATAAACTTGAGCATAAATTGGGTGCATCATTAGCATCTAAAGAAGTAAAGAGATATAGATTTGTGCCTTTAGATATGCAAACTCAAAGAGGTATTAAGATTTCAATTGGTGATCCTAAACATTATTTATTGCAGGCAAAGCAAGCAATAGAAATTGATTCTCGAAAGAAAGCCGCCTCTAGTTGTAGACAAGCGGTAGAAAGCATTGCAGAAAAATTATGGAAGAAGATTTCTAAAGAAAAGAATGTGAGCCTTTCTGTGAAGTTGCGAGGACCGGGAGGTAAACCGGATTTAGCAAGTTTAATTGATTCATTAAAAAAGGAGCTAGGAGCAATTGATAAATCAACGGAGATTTATTTGTCTCTTAAAGAACTAAAAGAGAAGTATAACTGGGCATTATTAAATAAAGGTACTCATGAAGAGGATGCTTTACCAGAGTTTGACCGAAAAGATATTTTGTCTTTATATAAATTAGTAACAAAAATTGAAGGAGAAGTAATAAAAATTAAGTTTACTACAGAAGTAGTTAAAGAATAAAGAGCAATATAGAAAACCATTCATCAATGATGATGGGGGGGGTTTTACAAGCCAAAAAAACACCTGACTTTATAAGTATTATTAACAACAGTTTTCATCTTTATACAAAATTACTTAGAGATAATAAGTCATATTTTTCTTGACACCTTAGGGTGTCTTTTTTTATAACTTATTTACATACATGGGTATAATTGAAGTTCAAAATTGCTGAATAGCAGTAAGACAAGAAGAAGGTCTTATTATCATTGCTTTAGCAGGTACATCAATAGATCGTATTTAATATAGATTGATTATGCATATACTTGCTAAATAGAGCCACCGTTCCGATTGAAGTGAACCCATTTAAGTAGACATCGGAACGGTGGCTCAAAATGGTCCGGAATATGCAGTTATAGAAATTCTGATATGTAGGGTCACTAGCGTTGCATAAAATTCATTACACAAATAGAAAACATTAAATTAACATTTTTGCATAAATAAGTATTTAAAAGCGTATAAAAAATCCTTATAATAGATGTATGGAGCTCAAATGAATGGTCTC
>NZ_QQWI01000024.1 GCF_004125825.1 Fusibacter sp. A1
TAATACCGAAGTTAGAATTTCGTATGATACTCAGCGCACTAGGCTTCATGCTAAGGCGTATTACTTTGAAAGGGATACTGGCTTTAGCACGGCCTACATCGGGTCGTCAAACCTTAGTAAGGCGGCGTTGAGTGAAGGTACTGAATGGAACATGAAGGTTAGTGAATACACGTCGTTTGATATTATTCAAAAGTTTAGGTATACCTTTGATACCTACTGGAACATGAGCGAGTTTGTCACGTTTGACGGAACTGATGTAGAAGATGTAAAACGTCTTTCAAGGGCGTTAAGCAGTGAAGGATATACTCCTACAACAGAAGCTAGGTTCTTTGATTTAAAAGCCTTTACCTACCAACAAGAAATACTGGATGCGCTTCAAATTGAACGTGAGGTGCATGGATCGTATAAAAACTTAGTCGTTGCTGCGACAGGTACCGGTAAAACGATGGTTGCTGCTTTTGATTTTAAGCAGTTTTATAAGTTGAATCCTAATGCACGCTTACTATTTTTAGCGCATAGAAAAGAAATTTTAGAACAAAGCATAGCATCGTTTAGGGGTGTTTTACGAGATGCGAATTTTGGTGAGTTATGGGTTGGTGGATTTACACCAAGCATTAATGATCATGTTTTTGCTTCGATTCAGACACTGAATAGTAGTGGGAACTATAAAGGGCTGAATGTGGACCATTTTGATTATATTGTTTTGGATGAAACGCACCATGGTGCAGCGGATTCTTATCAGCGGATTACCAATTATTTTAAACCTATGATTTTACTTGGCTTAACGGCAACGCCAGAACGTATGGATGGTAAGTCAATACTTGCTGATTTTAATGACCGAATCGCTTATGAAATTAGGTTAGCTCAAGCGATTGAACAGAATCTGCTTTGTCCTTTTCACTATTTTGGGGTAACGGATACTACGAGCATCAACGATGTGAAATGGCAGGGTGGGCGATATGTTACTAGTGATTTGAGTGTAACGTATATTGCAGACCATGCAAGAAATAGAGCCATACTGAATGCGGTTGATAAATATGTGAGTGATATGAGCACAGTAAAGGGCATTGGGTTCTGTGTTGATCAGAATCATGCCAAGCATATGGCGGATGTATTTAATAAGGCAGGGATTCCTTGTGAATCACTGGATGCAAATTCTAGCAGAGAACAAAGAAGTACGATTCAAAAGCGGTTGAAATCAGGAGAGATCAAGTTTGTTTTTGTTGTAGATTTATATAATGAAGGGGTGGATTTACCCTTTGTTAATACTGTGCTATTTTTACGACCAACTGAATCTGCTACAGTGTTTATTCAACAGCTTGGTCGTGGACTTAGACTGGCTGAAGGCAAAGAAGTTTTAACGGTATTAGACTTTATTGGTCAAGCGCATAAGGAGTATGACTACCGCATGAAGTTTCAAAAGCTAGTCGGTAGAACGAACCATTCTATTAACGATGAGATTGAGCATGGCTTTTCGTCGGTTCCAAGAAACTGTTTTATTCAACTTGAACGGTATGCCAAAGAATACGTATTAAGAAACATTAAAGAGGGCATGACGAATACAAGAAAGCTAAAACAAATGGTACTTGCTTTTAGAACTGATTCTGGACTGGATTTAACAGTAGGCAATTTTTTGAATCACTATGGCCTAGACGCTCAAGAACTTTATAAATATGCGACGTTAACTGAACTTACGACAGATGGATTTGTTGTAGATAATGAGTCAATACTTAGTCGAGCAAATAACTTTAAACTCGTGTTTTCAAGGCTTTGTAAGATCGATGATATTGGCTTACTTAAATTCTTGATTACCTACCTTGCAGCACCGAAAGCGGATGTGACTGAAGTTGAAAAGCGAAAAGTCTTGATGCTTTATTACTCACTATTTAACAGTGAGCCTCCATCTACTTTGCACGCGGCGTTTATGAATATGAAGCAGTATAGTTCAGACCTTTACAGTGAAATGATTGAACTGCTAAAGCATAACCTTGAGATGGCAAAACACATTCCTGTTAACTTAACTATTGCTGAACATGTCTCACTAGAACTACATGCTAACTATACTACCAATCAAGTGCTAGTGGCACTTGGTGACAGCACAACTGAAAAACTGATGCCATTTAGAGAGGGTGTAAAGTTCATTAAGTCGCTTCATTTAGACGTGTTCTTTATCACACTCAATAAGTCAGAAAAGCACTTTAAAGAATCCACGCTTTACGAAGATTATGCTATTAATGAATATCTATTCCACTGGCAATCGCAAAGCAGAACAAGCATTGATAGCCCAACCGGTCAACGGTATGTGAATCAGCGTTCCAATGGGTCTAGGGTTATGCTATTTGTAAGAGAGGCTAAGTCAGATCAGTACGGCATGACCGAAGCCTATACTTGCCTAGGTTTTGCCGACTATGTTAAACATAGTGGTAGTGCTCCGATTAGTATTGAGTATCGGTTGAAGGAGAAGATGCCGATTGGTGTGTTGAGGCAGAGTAATAAGTTTGTGGATATGGGGTAGTCTTAATAGCTAATGGTACTGTGTGAAAGGAGCTAAAATGATCCAACTTAACGATATTTTAAAACTTTCTGATGAAGACCTTAATAGAACAAAGATTAGATTTAATAAAAGAACGGATGGTTTTGATCCGATAGAGCTATTCAAAGCAGGGGATAAAAAGCTTTATGATGGTCAGTTTTGGAATTTTTCGAAAACGAAATCATTTAAGGTAGGTCAACTTGCGATTGGACTTATAAGAATTTTCGATGATAAATGGTTACTGTTTGATATTAGCGAAATTACAAAGGATCTTGATCGACTAAATGATGTTGGTTATGAATATGAAACTTTAGAGCAGTACAAGGGTTACTATGGCAGATTGATTGTAAAATACAAAAACAAGTCACAAAACATGATCAGAAACGCAGCTAGCGTTATCCAAGATTGTTCTGTTTACGAGATTTTACCTGAATACTTTAATGATGATTTCTTTCCAGGTTATGAGAATATAAATCTTACTTGGTATGAGCTAAAAAATATTATTGATAAAAAGGACTGGAAGGCTGCTCTAGAGAATCAGAAAGGTGTTTATCTAATAACTGATACTAGTAACAATAAACGATATGTTGGATCTGCTTATGGTGAGCATATGATTCTTGGCAGATGGAAAGATTATGTACAAACACTTCATGGTGGGAATAAAAAGCTAAAGGAGCTTGATCAGGAATACATTAAACATAATTTTAGGTACTCGCTTTTAGAGATTTATAAGTCTACAACGGAAGACAAAATTATTATCAATAGAGAACACTACTGGATGAATGTACTTTTATCAAGAAATGATGATTTTGGTTATAACAATTAAGGTTAATAACTGAATAACTGCCGATTGCTTGCCTATTAATTGTTTATCGAAACAATATTTGTTTTTATATGTTATGCAAACTAACAGAGACAAATAACTTTGATGGGGATACTTTTATACTTGAGAAAATCATTGCTGTTGACCAGGTGATAGAAATTCCAGAAGGTAGCATACGAATTCTTTCATCTAAAAAGGGGTATCTTAAGGGGCTTATGATCAAAAGTGGTAATACTGCTGAGGAAATAGGTGGCGGTTTATGTCAGTGCACTAATTTGATTAACTGGATGGTGTTACATACACCTCTACAAATAACGGAACATCATCATCACAATGGGGTGGATATGTTTCCTGATTTTAATCGACAAATTCCATTTGGAACTGGTACGTCTATTATGCATAACTATTTAGACTATCAATTTTACAATCCTACTAACAATGCCTTTCAGTTAAGTCTTTGGACTTGTGAAAAGTACTTAAGAGGCGAACTCAGATGTGATACGCCAGTGCCAAGATCTTACCATGTAAAAGAAGATGTATCCTTTTTTATAAAATAAAATGCGGAAATTTTCCGCATAAATGAAGTGAACAGGTATCATTATGACAGAACAACTGGAAAGATGATCGCTAAGGAGTTGATCATCAAAATAGGGCAAAAGTGTTGTAGGATGAAAGTTGTATTTCTGAAGATAAGTTGATTATTTTAGAGCATTCTTAAAGAGTCTACCAGAGTATGGCTACAGACCGCTTACCTGCGATTGCATCGTCAAAGATAAGGCTTCCTTTAGCTTGTGAAAGACCAATACAAACGTGGAGGGGAAGTAAATGTTCTTCTCTTGGGTGACAGTATCTTGCTGATGGCGCTTAGAGGGAATGTCGTGTTGAGTCAATACCCAAAAGGGCAAGTTACATGCATCTACGTATACAGAAAACGACGTCCTGGGTATGGACGTCGTTTTTTTAGACTTTAAACCTTGTGATCATGTTTTGAAGATGCTGTGCCATTTCTGATAGATCTTCGCTCGCGCTTGCGATTTCGATTGCTGATGCGGTTTGTTCTTCAACAGATGCGGATGCCTGTTCGGTGGATGCGGCGTTTTCTTGTGCGATGGCGGAAAGTGCCTCTACTCGGTTAAGTACGATTGCTTTTGAATTTTCCATTCGTTCGCTGCCCTCGCCAACGATTGAAACCATCTTTTCTGTGTTTTGTATGGCTTCTGATATGCTGCTGAAGGTAGATTTTGATAGGGCGACGCTGTGCGCTTGTTCTTTTGTATGTTCGCCTGCCTCTTTCATTTTTTCGACTGCAGTCTGAGAATCCTGATTGAGTTCTTTTAGCATCTCATCGATTGTCGATGTCGTGTTTCTCGATTGCTCTGCAAGTTTTCTTATCTCTTCTGCGACTACTGCGAATCCTCTACCATGTTCACCGGCTCTAGCCGCTTCGATTGAGGCGTTAAGGGCTAACAAGTTGGTCTGATCTGAGATGGAAGTGATCATTTGACTTGCCTCGGCAATTTTTGAAGAACTTTCATTGGTTCTCAAAATGCTTTGGTACACGACTTCTGACGCTTTGCTGTTTTGCTCGGTCTTTTCTGTCAGAGACTCCATGACTTCAAAACCGGTGACAAGCAATTGTCTGATTTCATGTGTGTTTTGCACAAGCAAGTCGACTTGCTCTATGTTATTTTGAATTTCACTGCTTAATTGATTTAGTTCAGTTGCGGCTTCCATTGTATTTTCAGCCTGTTCACCGGCGCCTCTTGCGATTTCACCGATGGTCTGGGCAACTTCACCAGAAGCGTTGGCTGATTGCTGAGAGGTAGCTGTAAGCTCCTCAGAGGTTGCTGAAACCTGTTCTGCGGTGCCGGAGACGCTTACAAGCAGTTCTCTGATGTTGCTACCCATTAGGGTTAGGGAACGTGTCATTTCACCGATTTCATCTTTTCGCTTTTGTGAGAATGCGACCAGCTTGTCTTCTATGGGTCTAAAATCAAGTGCCGCCTGTCTGTCGACTAGTTTAGTCATTTGCACGATGGGTTTTGCGATGGACAGCGCCAGTACGATCGAAACGACGAGTGAAACAATCACAACTGCTATGAGCAGGATCATTAATGCGGACATTAGTGTGGTTACTCCAGCAAACACTTCTTTTTCTGTTGCGGTATTCACTAGATACCAGTTTGTGCCCTCTATTGGTGAGAAGGCATAAAGCAAGGCTTTTCCGTCAAAAGTATAGCTGCCATAACCGGTTTTATCGCTCAATACGTGTTCAAACACTTCGGCAACCGGCACCATGGATTTATCGGATTTTGCTATTTCGATCGGTTGAAATTGCTCCATTACTCTGTTTCGGTCTGGATGGGCAACGGTTACTCCTAAATCATTGATGATATATGCGTAACCCTCATCTCCGTATCCCATATCGTCTGTGATTGCTGCCAGCGCGTTACCGTCACGTCTTGCGATTAGCGCGCCTACGACTTTACCGTTCTTTTGGATTGGCACGGCATACATAAGTACCGCGTCGCCTGTGACTTTACTGATCAGTACGTCGGATACAGACGCTTGACCGGCTAATGCCTTTTTGACGTAGTCTCTTTCAGAAAGGTCTGCGGTTTTGTTTTCGTTCATATACTTGGCTTCACCCTTTAAAGAGACGATTGCCATATCGAGATAGCCCAGTCGTTCGATTTCGCCCTTAATGGAGTTTTTTTGTACTACAAAATCCATGGATTTTGTTCGTTCGCGATTTGCTATTTCTTGAAGTACTAAAAGTCGATCTTTAACGATGATATCAATTTTTTCTGTTCCTAGTTCTGTGATCATTAAAAGTGATTTGTTAGCTTCTACTGTCATCGCATTTTTGCTTATGAGTAGGGAAACCCCACCTGTGACTACTGAAACCAACACTGCAAAGATTGCAATTAGAGCTGTGATCTTTCTTGTTAATCCTTTTTTCATTTTTTTCTCCATTTCAAGTTAAGTTCTAGAATTTTGAATGAAGACTTATGTAATTATGAAAACCGAACGATTCAGCTTATCGTTTTATGGGACACATAAAACCCAGACAAAATCAAAGTAACAAACACAAATCTTATTAGTTGAGGAAATTTCCTCAGTTGTTAAGACACCATAGATTATACTGTTTTAGGAACATATAGTATGAATTTGGGCCGACTCTAACGTAACATAACGAAGATGTTCTTACAATATTTATAAGTGATAAATCTAGGAAGCCACGCCGAAAGAGTTTTGCGTAATTGGCATTAACATTTGATACATATAAAACATACGGGAAAGGAGTGTGTTTTATGAAGATTCTTGTGGATATGATTATTTCGCACTCATAGCACCACTCATTCGCAATTGAGCATCACTAGTCCGCATTTGAGCACATGATGAGTAAGAGCATAGTGCCTCATAAGGGGATTATTGCTGATAAAGTAAAATTAACTGCGAAATGAAGCCTTGTAAAAAACAATTGTAAATGAACTTGACATATCCTACTGCATACATGTTTGATACACTAAAGATATAAATAGTCAGGGAGGATAGTATGACAAATGATATGAGGCAGAAACTTAATAGAACAACTCGTGCCGTTCACCCACATGCCGTATGTCAGTGTCACTCATTTCTCTACGGCACCGTTATACAGTTTGGATAGGCTACACTAAGTTAGACAGATTTCTTAAGGTCATATACAGCTACTCGGTGAGCGGCACCATTATTTCTATTACTACATCTCAGCGACTGGTTAATCAGTGAGTTAAGCAAATGAGCATTAAATTGTGTTACCATTAGTTTAGGCACATCAGCTGAGATTGATATATTATCGAAGCAGGTGGCTTATAAAGGTCAAACTAAGTTAAAGCTATCTGACAGATAGCTTTGGGTGTTGGTTATTCATAGGAGGCTGACAGTACCGAGCTTATCAAAATCATACTGAAAAAGATCTCTAAAGAGCCCTAAAGAGCTGATCCAAGATAAAATACTGCAAATCATCGAATTCGCTAGAAAAATAACAGAATTTGAATTCTGAACTATCATGAGTACGTAGAAGAGCAAAACATCAAACTAACCGCGCGAAAAACAAAATGGAAGTAATTACATTGAATACAAATCGGGTATTGAACAATAAGTACAAGTGAGAAATTGGTTCATAATAACTATTCTGTTTAATATATGTGTCAATTTGGCAACTTTATTTGTGATATGGAGGCTTTATTAAAAAATGATAAACTATCTAACAGAAAATATTGAAGTGTCAATTTTTGTAGGTGTCTTTCTAACTTTTTCGGTTTATCTCTTAGGTTTTGCAATGAGAGGAGTGTGGACTAAGTACGATGCACCTATTTCACACTCAACTGCTAAACAATTTTTAGCGATTTTGATGATTTTCGCAGTCTCTATGGTAATAAAAAAATTCATTGGTACTCAAGTTTATAGATGGACCGTTAATTTTTATATAATTATACAAATTGCCATATGGATTTTCTTAATGCAATATCAACGCTATCTTCTAATGAAACTTGATTCGAATACTACTTTTCGTCCAAATGTAAAAGTGTATTATATTATTATTGCTTTGTTACTGTTTCATATTGCAATTATTGTACCTAATATAGTTAAGGATCTTTATGGTTCATACAAAATACTCGGAACCAGTGAAAATGGAGAAATATTAGGCATTGTGAATCTCTTAATAGTAAGTCTTATCATATACTCAATAACAATATTGAGTTATGGTTATGCAATATCGGTAAGTTTACTTAATTTCCTAAAAAAATTTGAGTTTCAAATAGATAAAGAAAAAGTACTTTGTTACCTTGTTGGTACAAATAGAACCCATTACATAATAAAGCCACTATCAAATAATCTAGTGCTTAAACAAGTTCAACGTGAATCGGTAACTTCAATTGAGGCAATTGATATGGGAAGTAAATCAAGAAAAATTCATGATCTATTTGAACATATTCATAAAATTTGAACTGAGAACAATTTTATCATAAATGGGATCTCTTTGCAGCTGATTAACGAGCTTCTAGACAGTTTTGAGCAGCAATCAATTCAGGTGGTGATTACAGCATAAAGCACTTATTATTCATTAGTGGTTATGTTAGGAGTGTGGAATAACTTGGTTTTGGCACTATGCAAGTTCTCTAACAAGAACAACTTGTGATTTAATATAGAGAATATGATTTGTTTTTTTAACGTGAATGCATTTCGATCATAGATGAATTTAAAGTTGGTTCTAAATATAAACTTTTATGATATTGAAAAAAGAGTGGAGAAAGTTTATGAGTGATAGAATTATTAACCTAAAAGCTATGGCTAAATGGAAGGCGATACCTGCTGATATTCAGGCAAGACTTATTAGTAATGTCTATTGTAAAGCATGTGGTGAAACAAGCATTGTTGATTTTGAAATAAAAGACGATGAGTTCGGCATTGTGCTTGTAGGTAGATGTAAGAAATGTAACGGACCTGTCGCGCGAATGATTGAGGATTAACTCATGCCAAATCTAAAACTCTACGAACACCTAATCACGAAACTACTAAATAAAAAACTAGACCAAACGAAACATGACCATAAACTCTTTATTGAAGAACTAGATAGCACGGAATCTAGTTCTATTTTAGCGTTTTACTTGAAAAATGCTGTAGAGCATGGATTGCGGCATTATAAGAAAAAGGAAGAGTTAAATGAGCAACTGATGATCGCGAATCAATTGATTTGTCGGTTAAAAGAACTGACGAAAGACGACAGCCTTGAAGAGTGGT
>NZ_QQWI01000025.1 GCF_004125825.1 Fusibacter sp. A1
GCCTCTTATGCGCGTCTCTTTGAACACATCGTTATAAGAGAGGGCGACCACAAGGGTGCGCTACTACGCGAGGTTTAGGTACAAAAAAAGACAAAGACCACTTTCGTGGACTTTGTCAACAGTCTCAGGAACGCAGATGAATCTGCGTTCCTTTGTTTATTCGGTAGATTTATGTTACAGCAGTTGCTTGGTCATCAGATAATAGAAGTTGATCGCATCCTCGAACTTTCTTAAATCATAGCCGGTCACCTGTTCGATTTTGCCAAGCCTGTAAAGCAAGGTGTTGCGGTGGATAAACAGCTTGTTGGAGGTATCGGTGACGTTGAGGTTGTTTTCAAAAAAGTGAATGACCGTCGCGATAAGCTCCTGATCGTCTACGATTGTCTGAATCTGCTTTTCCTTATTGATACTGATCAGTTTGTCTTTTCCTGTAGCATCGATCGCAAGCGCGAAAATCAAATGGTTTACAGAAAACCTTCTTTTTGAGGTGTACAGGCGCTTTCCAATAAGAAGCATCCTTCTGGCCTTCTGGTAATACTCTTTAAGGGCTGTCCAGTCACTGATTGTAATGCCGTACACGATATAGGGTTCGACCATCATGTCTTCCATAAATAGTTGCTGAAGCGTCTGGGAGATTTCTTCCACTTCACTCAAGTGCACAAGCAGGACGATATGATGGTCGCACACTGCAAGCAATGCACCGCTGAGCACCTCGTCAATCGCCTGCACCGCGTCTTCAATCTGCATCTGGTCTGCGGTACAGATGATCATTGAGTAATCCTGATTATCTTCACATCCAAGCGATGTCAGAAAGCCCGTATGCCACAACTCGTCTCCGCACATCAACCTTTCGAGCAGATGTTGCTTATTGGGAGCTTGCTGGGCAGAGATGATGTCATGAATGATATTCACAGCGACATTCGCACGTTCTTCAGTATCTTTAATTCCAGCGTAGTACTGTTTATGGTCATAAGTGAATCCGATAAAACCCCAGCCGTTGTCATACACAAAGCTTCGCTCTTCAAGCATGGCCAGCGAATGGCTTAGCTTTGTCTTTGTGATCGACTTGAAAATCATCTTCTTCTCTACATTCAGAACAACAAACTCCTTCCCTTTAAAATAAGGTAAGCGCATGATTGGATCCATCGAAAATGCCATTTGTGCCATCCTTTCTATACATTCTTGTTTATAGTATACCAGATTAAGTAAACACTAAAACAGGGCTAATTCATTAGCCCTGCTTTTATCACTACTTAATTCTATTTGTGCAATAAGCTAAGTTCAGTCTCAGCGTCAAACACGTGAAGTTTTTCTTCGTCGAAGTAGATATTGATCGTATCGCCGATAGCAACCTTCGCATCCGGTTTTTCCTTTGCGATTACTTCTCCGCCGTCAACATTGAAGTATAAAAGGATTTCAGAACCAAGAAGCTCTGTGACTTCAATCTTGATGTCTATACCTTTGTTTTCGTTGTTGATGTGCATGTCTTCAGGTCTGATACCCATGATTACAGTCTTACCTACATAATCAGCAAGGTTCTTAACGATTTCAGGCTTAGTAGGGTAGAATGTTTTACCATGGAACTTAAGACCGATCTTGTCGCCGCTGACTACTTCAGCTTTCATCAGGTTCATTTGCGGTGAACCGATGAAACCTGCGACAAATAGGTTCGCCGGCTTGTTGTAAATAGTCTTAGGGTCTGCAACCTGCTGGATGTATCCGTCTTTCATAACACAGATTTTCGTACCCATCGTCATCGCTTCAGTCTGGTCGTGAGTAACGTAGATGAATGTAGAATCCAGCTCTCTGTGTAGTTTGATAAGCTCTGCCCTCATCTGTACACGTAACTTCGCGTCAAGGTTTGAAAGGGGTTCGTCCATAAGGAATACTTGTGGCTTTCTTACGATAGCGCGACCAAGAGCGACCCTTTGTCTTTGACCACCCGAAAGCTGCTTCGGTTTACGGTCAAGAAGTGATTCTATACCTAAAATAGATGCTGCGTTTTGCACGCGCTCGTGAATTTCTTTTTTTGGAGTCTTTCTTAACTTAAGACCGAATGACATATTGTCTCTAACAGACATATGTGGGTAAAGCGCATAGTTTTGGAATACCATTGCGATATCTCTATCTTTTGGCGCTACGTCGTTCACCATTTTTTCACCGATGAACATCTCTCCTGTAGAGATTTCCTCAAGACCGGCGATCATTCTTAGTGTAGTCGTCTTACCGCAACCTGATGGTCCGACAAGAACCATGAACTCTTTATCTTCAATAGTCAATTCCGCGTCATAAACTGCGTGGAAACCATTCGGATAAACTTTATTTAACTTATTGAGCAATACCTTAGCCATAATCCACCTCTTCATAATAGTAATTCGCGTCGTAAGCGAAACCTTATCCTTCTTGATAACATTATACAGCGTAGACTTACGAAAATGACTTATGGATATTTACAAAAAAGCCCTGAATGTCATGACAGTTTTCACAAATCATATAAATTCAACCTTTGCGCCTTAATTTATTGGAGTTCTTCCCAAACCCGCCTGACGACGCCATAATCAAATCCCTTGGATAGCAAATTCCTCATCAGCTTCTCTTTTTGCTTATCCTCGGGCTCCCCCTCAAGCTGCCTGAGCTTTTTTCTCGCCGCTGTCATCGCCTTTTCGAACTCATCTCCTGTACCATCCTGAAGTACAAGATCGACAATGTTTTCAGGACATCCCCTTTGGATAAGGCGCATTTTGATCTTGCTCTTGCTATCTGTTTCAGACCGAACAGCAACCAGTTGTCTTGCAGTCTCCAGTTCGTCCATGTATCCTTCATCGATCAATCTGTCGATCGTATCATCGATAACCTCGCGATCGAACTCCTTTTGCAGAAGCTTTGTCCTCAGTTCTTTGACAAAATGATTTCTTCTGCTGATGATGTCGATGCTCTTATGCAGGCACTGGGAGTTTAAGAACTCCTTTTCCAAGACCTTGATCAGGCCTTCTTCTATTTCCTGCCCTTTGTACAAATGGTGCTGAACCAGCTGGGTCTCAGAAACCATCACTTGCCTCGCGCCAAAACGCAGGGCATAGACCCCGCGCTTGAGTTTTAAAATTTCATCTATGATCAACATATCTACCCCTTAACGACAATCACCGTCTTCAACCTTTTAATAGGTACCACCAAGTCCTTTTGCTGCTCCATTACCACTAGAATATCCTTATAGGCTTCCCTAGACTCGTCAGATACGATGCTCTTTGGAGGAACACCGATATATACCCCTTCCGAATTTAAGGTTTTGAGTATATCATCCTTATTGAATCTTTTCATCGCCTCTTTACGCGACATATGCCTTCCCGCTCCATGCGAACAGGAGTTGAAGGACTCTATGTTACCAAGACCTTTTACAATATAGGAATAGCTCCCCATCGCACCAGGGATGATTCCCAAATCATCTTTTTCAACCCGAATCGCACCTTTTCTATGAATCCAAAGCGCTTGACCCAAGTGTTCTTCAAGCGATGCGTAATTATGGTGGGCGTTGATGATATTTCCAAAGGTCACCGCTGGAAACGCCTCCATCAGCACATCCATCACACGTTCAAGAAGCATGGCTCTGTTCTCCTTGGCAAACTCAAGAGCCAGGTTCATCCACCTTGCGTAATTTTCTCCGCTTTCGGTGTTGACGGGCAGATAGCTTAGTTTGGACTTTACTGCGTGTTTGTCACCCTTTTTCTTGCAGTGGTATTCCGCCTTGTCATTATAGTAGTTGGCGATCTTCAGTCCGAAATTTCTGCTCCCGGTATGAAGCATGATACAGATCTTACCGCTTTCGTCTTCCTGGAACTCGATAAAATGGTTGCCGCTACCCAAAGTCGCCAATTGGTAGAAGACCCTATCGATCTCTTTATACAGGAGCTGGTTCTTGATCAGCCACTCCTCACTGTTCTCGATAAGCATGGTGAGTCTGTGGTTGCTCTGCTTCTGATCATGGTGCTTGAATCCCAGAGGAATCGTTCTCATGATCTCATCAATTATCTTTTTCACATGAAAGGGCTTCAGCTGCTCTTTTCGAAGATCCGTTTCAACATATGCCATTCCACAGCCGATGTCCACGCCAACGGCATTTGGAATGATGTGGTCCTTTGCAGCGATCACACCACCAATGGGCATGCCGAATCCTTGATGGGTATCCGGCATCAGCGCCACCCACCCTTCTAAAATACTCAAGTTTGATAGATTGATCGTTTGCTGCAGACAAATCGGATCGACATCCGCTAGACTATCAAGCCATATTTTAACCGGCAGTTTCATTTTCGCTTCATTGAAGTGTACAAACATAGTCCCACCACCTTTATTCCTATGTATATCCAAAAAGTGCGCGAATTATCAATTCGCGCACTTTCTTAATCTTCTTTTGTTCGGATAATTTGTGCACCCAAGACATTTTCGAGCCTATAGGTGCGTTTTTGCTTTCTGAAATAATCAAAACACCAAACAAGATCATCCGTCACCTTATAGGGTTTGATGATGCGCTCGATGACCTCAGACCCCTTTAGATAGATCATTTTCACCTTGGCATCATTTTCGATGGCAACTTCAAAGGTCTTTTTCATCGGTCGAATCTTCTTTTTCTTTATCTTTATCTTCCTTGAGCATGTCTCTTTCAATCGATTCGTTTTCCGGAGTGGTGAGCTTTAACTCAAAATAATCGATTTCGACCTGATGTCCGGTATACTCGCCGTAGGCATGCATCCAGATCCTTATGTAGGGCTTGGTCAGTGCGATACTCTTCAGTGTATAATCTTTGCCGTTGATGATATAGGTCACTCGGCCGTTATACGTGTTGATGATCAGCTCCTCTACAAACCATTCATCGAAAATGGGTTCTGCAAGAACATAATTCTTGTTTGTCTCCCAGTCCGGCGCAAGAAGCCTAAAGGCATCGGTACCCGGCCTTTGGGTATCCACACTCTGATCATGGGCGTACTCTACAAGGATCACGGCGTTTCCAAATGGCAACCCTCTCCTACTATCGGGTTTGAAGTCATCCTGATCCGTTTCGAATACGACAAGTCCGCCAGCAAAATAATCGCTGCCATATTTGATTCTAGTACGCCTTTTGATTTTGATGATGTCCTTTCCATCAAGCGGAATGGGTTTTGAAAGAAGATAAGGACCCCTATCTGTTTCTTTTACAGGGATCGTAATCACATTGTCCTCAAGAAACACCTTGTTATAAGCCGACTCATGGGTCTCCCATTCACCGACATACCACATCTCACGGTCAAGCGTTTCGAATCCGTCAAAATACGTTACGATATCAAGTTCGTTCTTTTTAATACTCAGTTCATCAAATGAAACATTCGTATAGATCAAATATGAAAAAATAATAAATACGAGAAACACGAGGATTTTTCTCATAATGAGCTCCTATTTATTGACCTAGAAATGACAAGAATGCCATTGGCAATAATGACAATACCATCAGACTCGCTAACACGATCGCTACAACTTTAGTCCATCTTTTACGTTGCATAGTTTACCTCCTTCAACTAATTCATTATTTCCATTATACCCTGTTTCTCATTTTGAAGCGAGAGATTCATTGATTCCGCTACGGTAGTTGTCCAAATCCTTTTGATAGGCCTCTGTAAAATGGTAGCCACACGACTTATACTCGTAACACCATCCCCTATAGATACAATCAGGAACACATACCCCTTTCATTTCTGGAGCGTGCTTTGAAACCTCTTCTACAAGCGATACCCAAGCCTCCTTCGTTTCTTTGGATGCCTGATGACAAAGACGTTTTCTAGAAATTTGAATCATCGCCTGCGCATTCAACTCGACTTCATGCTCAACAAGGCTTCCTTGCGGCAAAAGGTCCCTATCGACTCCTGCCCTGTCGGTTCTTTGCGTCCGTACCCAGTGTTCAATCCCAAACTTATGTCTTACAAGATGTACCGACACCCAGTATTTTAAGTCATACCATTTTGCGTTAAAGGACAATTTTCTAATTGGTGAATGTTCGCTAAGAAGCATTCTTCTTTTCCACGAGTCGGACGGTTCCTTTTCACCCTCTACCCTATTGATGGTCGTATTGGCCGCATCAGCCACCTCACGCCAGTTTCCTTTTGTTTTCTTAAACTCAACTCTCATTGCCAACTCCTCATTTTTTGTCTCTTCAATTATAGCAGAGAAGTTGCCGCCATGCACTTCACATTATGGTATAATAATGCTATTTACATCGTGTTGATTTTGAACGAAGGGAAAAACCATGCAAATCACATTACAGCTCTACACAGGAGCCATCGGGCGCTCCATCGTTTCAACCGACAGTATCATCGAAAGACTTGAACACTTACTTAAGCACATTAAATTCAACACGCTCATTTACGGATGGGCCACCGAAAATATCGATTTTACGCGTATCCGCAAGTTTACACAACAACACGGTATCGAGCTTTACGCCTGGATCCCTGTTTTTTCAGAACTCGAGGAGCATATCGACCTTGAACCTGTCATCACTTTGGAAGGTGAACCCATAAGACCCTATATCTATAGCGAGCATGAGCAGTTCACCTTCGCATGTCCTGCAAATCCGAAAAACTTACAGGCTATTTCCAGATACATCGACACGGCATGGCCGCTTGATGAGTTTGACGGAGTTTTTCTGGACAGAATCAGATATCCAAGTGCGATTCACGGACCGGATGCGATTAAAAGCTGTTACTGCCAGTACTGCAAGGACAAAACGCCGACCAACTTCAAGCTTTTGTTAAAACATAAGAGAAGCGTCATCACAAGTGCTGTGAGCCTGTTCTCCAAACAGTTCAAGGACAAAGGATTAAAAGTCGGACTCGATCTGTTCGCTGTCCCTTTTAATAAGTCTGTCGGTCAACGTTTTGACGATCTCGTTGAAATCAGCGACTTTATCAAGCCGATGTACTACACCGAAACCCTTTCCCCTGCGGGAATGCCCTTTGAGGCAAGAGCGCTAAATAAGTCGGGAAAATGGGGGTACGCCAACTGGTTGCCGTCAAAACTCCATTATAACAAGCTCTATTCCCTGTACAAGGATTCACTCAGAATCGGAATCGAATGGAACAAAGTGGATAACATAGCAAGTACAAGTCCTACAACCATAACAACACACCTTAAGCTCATCGAAAGTGCCGGTATCGACCACGTGGTCCTATCATGGGATGCGATGCAAGTACCCGAAGAACACATCCAAGCGGTAAAACAATTCATCGACAAAGCCTAATGAAAAGAACTCACTTATATAAGTGGGTTCTTTTCATAATCAATCACAAATCTTCAATCTTCAATCTTCAATCTTCAATAAACTCTATCTTTATATGCTCCCCGCTACAGAAGGGCATATTCTTTGAATATCCACATCTGCACAGCGTAGCCTTGAAAGGTGATTCCGAGGTCCTCAGCGTCTGACCGTCGATAGCAATGGCTCCGGTCAGGTCATAGGGACCGTCAAACCCAAAACGTCTTTCAGAAATCCTCAAGCAAGCCTCACCCAAGTAATCCCCCTGCACTCTTCCCTTTCCCACAATCGCATAACTGAGTGCGCCGGAAGGACACTTGTTGCATAGATCGATGATTTTCTCTACCGTATCCCCGTCAGGATCGATCCACGGAGCGGATTTCTTAAACACATTCGGAACTTCCTGCGTGCAGTACCCGCGATGGGAACATACGCTCCTGTTGTCGTAGATGATGATTTTCTCACCTTCATAGGCTCTCACCTTGTTTTTCAGATAATCCGGATTCGGCGATCCGTCGAATCCGTTTTTCTTGTGCGTGTCATCGCAAAAGGGTTTAGTCGATGAACCGCCGCATCTGCACAGATAAGCCTCCTGCTCGATGGATATCACCTCACCCGTGTGTCTTGTGATTTTTTTTAGGCCGGTCATTTTGAATGGGCCGTTTTTTGTTGCTGTGATTTTAGCTATTTTCATTTGTGATACCTCCCGTGTAGTTTGTACCCTGT
Organism: Fusibacter sp. A1; assembly: GCF_004125825.1. Classification (NCBI taxonomy): domain Bacteria; kingdom Bacillati; phylum Bacillota; class Clostridia; order Eubacteriales; family Fusibacteraceae; genus Fusibacter; species Fusibacter sp. A1. Next base: position 8,000 of record NZ_QQWI01000025.1, read on the forward strand.
TTTTGGGGTGGGGATTCATAGG
>NZ_QQWI01000026.1 GCF_004125825.1 Fusibacter sp. A1
CCTTGCATTTCAAGCGTAGCGCCTTAAAAGTACATGTCCAATTGAAAAATGCCAGTTGGCACCAAACGAACAACCGCTAGGTAGTAAAAGAGTTGCATAAAAAGAACCCTTAGTGTGGTTTTCCAAAATTGCATTGCTCTCCAACCTCTTCAAAGAGCATAAAGAGAAGTGCCATCTATAAAACCACACTAAGGGTTGGTCATAGCAACTCTTCATTCACCTAATCAACTAACCGCCATTCAATAAATCCCATCTTCCCTCGTACTTTCTTTAAGACGCTCCGCTCCAAAAGCAAGGCAAACATTCCTCACCTACCTATCTTTCCTTGCATTTCAAGCGAAGCGCCTTAAAAGTACATGTTCAAATGAAAAATGCCAGCTGGTTTCAAATGATCGAATACTAGCTAACTGAAGAGTTGCATAAAAAGAACCCTTAGTGTGGTTTTCAAAATATGCATTGCCCTCCAAACTCACTCAAACAAAAAAAATAAAAATCACCACACGATAGGCATGGTGATTCATCTATTTACGACTTGATAGTTGATTGCGAACACCCTACTCATTAACATCCAGCAGGTCGATGTAATACGACTTGGTATTTGTCTTTACTTCATGGTATCCGTCTCTGTATGCTTGAACCTTTGCTACATCTAGTTTTGCAGCTTCCAGCTCGTTTTGCATGGCATATAGAAGATCATACACCTTGTCGTCCGACGTCGCTTCATGGAATGACAGTTCATCTAAATACCTGTCAACCAACGCATTTTTCTCATCTTTACTGATCATCAGTCCACGTACGGTTTGCAACTTGGCGGCATAGGCGTCTGCAATGGCGGTGTACTCCGCCTGATACCCCTTTAGAAGATCAAAATATCTGGTCTCGATCTCTAGCTTAAGCAGATTCTGCTTATCCTCTTGGGATACTACCTTGCTTTCTTCAGCAGGCTTGTCCGTTTCAATGATCACTTCACCCACTGGTGTCTGAGGTTCAGTTACCACCACAGTTTGCGGCTCAGTTTGTGGTTCTATTTTCGGTTCTGTAATATCAACAGTTGGTGTCATTTCAGTTAAACCCGAATCGCTTACTTGAGTTTCAACCACAGCAACTTCCTGAGTGCCCTTTGTCAAGCTCATCGCACTAGCAGCTAAAACCAAAGTCACAAGGACTGCGGCGCTTATCATCACAACCTTTAGCCTGTTTCCCTTCCTAATCGTACTAGTATACCTGTCAACCGCTTTATTTTGAAGCACAGCCTCTGTATTTGTGTAAAACAAGCGCTTCGCATAGGTTTCATCAAATTTTCGCTCAGTAAGCAAATACGCCTGCTTAAGCAGCGGTCTTCTTCTACGCACGCCGTGCGCGTCGCTCGCGACAAAGTCGATCCACCTCTTTTCAAACAAAGTCTTTAAAAACGAATGCATGTTCCTATCTTTGTTATGCAACCAGTTCGCTCCCGTTATCTGGAGCAGAGCACCTTCTTGCTTAAGTTTTTCCACCACTTCAATCGATTTTCTACACACATCATATACTTCAATATGAGCAAGAATCGGCTTATAGCCTCTTATCTTCAGTTCATAAACAGAGTTAAGCATCAGCTCTGCAGAACATAAGCGTTCAAATTCTACGAGCACATAATCAGATCCATTCAGCCTGCACCTATCAGCATGCTTTTCAATATCCGCAACATAATCCTTGGTAAGATAAAGTTCCGCACCCAAATAGATTTCAAGATCTTTGTAAATCAAACTGACTTCTTCCCTAAAAGCCTCAAAGACAGCTTCGTGGTCGATTGTCAACCCATAACCGTTCGGATGATTGACATGAGGCGTCAGTAAGATATGGCGAATGCCATCTTCGTATGCAAGCTCTATCATTTGCAGCGCCACCGTCATATCATTGGCACCGTCGTCAACACCCGGAAGCATATGGCAATGTATGTCAAACAAATCTAAACACCCTCTTTGTCGGCATAATAGTAGTAATAGTGATACTTGTCACCCTTCATCGGAATCTTGTTCAGTACAACTCCCATCAGTTTGGTCCCTACATTCAACAGCTTATCCTTTGCAGCAGCAGCCAAATGTTTCTTGACAACACCCGAATTGCACACCAAGAGCGCACCATCGATCATCGTTCCTAGAATCACTGCATCTGTCACAGGTAAAACCGGAGGCGTATCGAAAAAGATATAATCATAGTCGCTTCTCAGCTGTTCCAGCAGGTTTTTCATAGCATTCGAGCTCAAAAGTTCTGATGGACTGTTTGCGATCGCTCCCGCAGTCAGAACATGTAGCTGGCCGTCCACGACCTGTTGGACATATTCTTGATAGGGTTCCTGATTCAACAGCACGTCAGTCACCCCTTTGGCATTAGAAATTTCAAAAAACTTGTGCACTCTCGGCTTTCTCAAGTCGCAGTCCACAATCAGCACCTTGCTTCCGTTAGCGACAAAGGTCATCGCAATATTGCAAAGGGTGGTCGTTTTCCCTTCGCCGGCTGTCGCGCTGGTCACCATCATGGTTGTGATATTCTGATCCACGTTTGCAAATTTAATATTGGTTCTGATCGCCCTATATGCTTCTGCAACAGGAGACTTTGGATGATTTAAAACGATTAGTTCTTTCATGGGTCCTCCTAATTGCTTTCTGTAAAATCAGTGAGCGGTATGCCGCCAAGTACAGGAACACCGATAAACTTAGCGACATCCTCTTCACTTTTAAGTGTATTGTCCAAGTACTCAAGTGCGAACACTAAAAACACACTCGACATCAGTCCCAAAACCGCTGCGATAGCGACGTTCATCGCTTTTCTTACATTAATCGGCTTATCTACAGGAATCGCCCGGTCAATAATTTCAACATTATTCACCTTCATGATTCTCATCACTTCTTTCATAAACACATCAGAAACCGTGTTCGCAATTTCTGCGGCTTCCTTATCACTTTTATTTGTAACAACAATATTTAAAATTTCAGTGTTTTTTACCGGAACAGCTACAATCATTTGATTTAGTACTTCAAATGAATAATCCAATTCCAATCGTGCAATCACTTGTTCCAATACAATTCTAGATTTGACAATTTCACTATAGGTCACTACAAGCTTTTGATTGGCACCAATACTTGATATATCAAAACTCGCTGCGATATCACTTGCAGATAATCCTTTTGATCCATTGACCATAAGTGTCGTATTGGACTTGTATAGCGGGGTTACTCCGTAAAAACTATAAAGGGTTCCTGCGACAATCGCGATTAAGGTGATGACTACAATCAGCCATTTTCGATGAAAAATAAGTTCAATAAGTTCGCGTAGTTCAATGGTTTCTTCCAAAATGCCAGCCTCCTAATGCATAATTACTATATATCCTATGATTTATAAATTAAAAAATTGCTTCAATCTTTGTAAATCCAATAACAGCAAATTGCTTTCCAAAACGCTTCTAAATTTGGCATACTCGTCGCTTGTCATCGTTTTTGCCTTATTTCTCGCACGTTCCATATCCAGGTCAAAATCGTAGCTCGAATCCTTAACATAGTTCTTCATTGCAGACTGAATATCCTTAGTAGTACTCTCTTGAAGGTCAGTCGTCATAAGGGGTAAAACATACTTGTCTATATCCAAAATCACCCTGTTCATCGATTCCAACACCAAGTCCTTAGTGCCATCAGGCTGACTCACGGGGGCAGATCCGCCACTATCGCTTGCTTCTACAACCACAATCACTTCAGTCTTCGCTTCAATATAAGTCTCATACACGGCACTCTTTACCACATTGTAAAGCGCCTGAGTACCTTCGGCCCTAGTGATCAGACCATCCGACCTAAACGTACCGTCCGTGTAGCCTTTCATCAGTCCATGTTCCATGCTTATGGCAACATATCGCCTAGCCCACTCAGGGACTTGGTCCTTATCTGAAAGGGTCAACGTTACACTTGATTCCTCTAGGTCATACACCCTTGCAAGCATAGCCGCAAACTGAGCTCTTGTGATAGGCGCTTCAGGCCTAAACGTACCATCCGGGAACCCATTGATATATCCATCCGCCACAGCTTGCTGAACAGCAACATAAGCCCAGTGGTCAACGTCCACATCTAAAAATTCAATTTCCACTTTATCACTTAATCCGTTCATGCGATTAATCACATGAATTGCTTCTGCACGAGTCAAAGCCTGTTGGGGCATAAACAATTCATCTGAATAACCACTGATAAAACTTTTTTCAACCATAAAGTTAATGGCTTCATCAGCCCACGGTACTTGCTTGGTATCGTTAAAAGTTGCAAAGGACACCTGAACAGAAAATACCAACAAAACTAATAAAACCATTAATTGCTTTTTCATGTAATTACCCCTTAACTGTAAGTTAGGAGCCCTAGGGCTCCCAACAAGTTTTTTCTTTATTATTGTACCGAAATACCAACCCACTCGTTACCGAATGTAAAGACAAAGATATATTTATCTGCCAATTTAGCATCCTTAAACGTCAAGTCTTTTGTAGTTTTTCCATTTGCACCATCTGTCAAATCAGTTTTGATTTCACCAATTGTCGCACTAGTCCATTTTTGAAGTGTTTTGCTCGAATCAAGCGCCCACAGTTCAAATTCACTTGGTACATCTTTAGCAGGGTACAATGTAATCATATCGTTGACAATCGCTTCTAAGTTCTGAGTTGCCAAATCTGCTGCCAATGCTTTAGCTGCCGCCAACTTAGTTGCTTCACTTGCGCTTGAATTGGCAAGGTCTACAATAAAGCTGTCTGTCTTGTCAAACACTGTAAGCGCTGTTCCGCCTGTATATGCGATCACCTTCTCAGCCAACGACTCAGAGAATACCACATCATTCGTATTTTTCAGTGCTAAAATTCTAGTGATAAAGTTTTCATTGTCAGTATCCTGTGCAATCGCGCTCAATCCCGATTTTACATCCGTACTAGCAAATACAGTGTTTACATTTGCCAAAGTGACTTTTGCAGTATCAGCAAACGTATATCTACCAAGCAGGGCTGTCTTACCAGCCGCACCAGATACAGTACTTGAGTAGGTTCCAGATCCATGAGTTACTTTAAATGCATATTCAGCCGTTGGTGTAGTAGTTCCACCACCTGTTGATCCACCACCGCTTGTTGCCGGTGGAGTCGTAACCACTGGAGTAGTCGTTGATACATTACTTGTCGTTCCACCAACTACCACTGTTACTGGTGTTGTGCTTGTCGAACTTACCGTAGTAGGAGCAGTCACAAAGCTTGAACCTTCTGTATTTACAACAGCTGTTGTAACCGTACCAGTACCTGTAACAGTTACAGGCGCATCAGCAGTCATCGTTGTTACAGTAGCAGTAGCGCTTACTTCAACATTAGCGCTTCCTGCAGCAGCAGTTACGTTAACCGATTTAACCGTACCGTCTGTAACATTAAGTGTTACGCCAGGTACCGTAATGTCCAAACTTTCAAAATCACCGTCTAAAATGATTTCTTGGCCGGCTTCAAAGGCAATGACTTCAACCGTACCAAAACCTGTACCTGTTGTTCCATCTTCTTCTAACTTAACACCGCTCATCGCTTGAACCGCAGCAACTTCAGTGCTACCTTCTGCAACTATACGGATTGTGCCGTTTGCCTTATCTACGATCAAATAACCTTTGATCTGCGTATTGTTAAGTTTAATAGAATTCGCTCCGCCGCCTTTGACAAGCAGTTGTCCAAGTACAGTCACGTTATCAAGTGTCACATCACCTTCAGCAACACCTTGACCTAAAATCAGATTACCTGATACAGTCATGTCTTTAAGTATTACATCCGCTACGTTAACCACTAGGTTTGTCGCAACATCTGCAGTGTAAGTGCCTGCTTCGTTAATCAGATCACCAGCGATTCTGTCAATCATCGTAACCGCTTCCGCTCTTGTCATAAATCCTTGTGGTTTAAAGCTTAAGTCCTTATAACCAGTGACATAACCGTTTCTAACCATTCTTGCAACCGCGTTAGCCGCCCAGTCGCTTATGTAAGCCTTATCAGTAAATGTTGTGTTCGTTGTTTCTGGAGCATTCATAGAAAACGCTCTGTAAAAAACAACCATCGCTTCTTCTCTTGTAATCTGATCGTTAGGTCTAAACATACCGTTTGCACCAACCATCAACTTACTTCCGCTTACCGCATTCACATAACTAGTAAACCAGTCTGTCGAATGCACGTCGCTAAACGTTTTGCTGCCTTCTGTTTGTAATCCAAATACCGCCGTCATCACTTTAGCAAATTCCGCTCTAGTAATGTTATTGTTCGGTTTAAAGACGCCTTCGCCATAACCGTTCAATACACCCGTAGAAATCCATTTATCAATAGAATCCTTCGCCCAGTTTGTCGAATAATCAGATGTTCCGCTAGCAAAAGCAAAGCTAGAAACCAATAATGCAACAAGCAATACAATACTAACTACTTTTCTAAATTGCGTCATTTTCTTTCCTCCATGTTTTTTACTCTTTTGAGTAATATTACTTGAATTCTACATCTTGTAAAATTTAAAGTCAATATAATTATAGTACAATAGTACTATTTCCTAGACAAGCACTCTAATAGTTGATACCTTGTTTCTCTAGCAGCTTCACTGCTATCAAATAAATCATATAAGCACCAACCCATACGGCAAATAAAACCATGAACATAGGCAATTGATCTTCAAACGTTTCAATAGTGATAGGTTTTGTCATTAAAAAAAATAAGAGCACTATCGGCCAAAGAAGTTTATAATTCCATTTCATAATACTTTTAACTTTTTTCACTACCCAGACATAATTCATATCATTCTATCCCTTTCAAAAAATCAGCCCAATTAATGCGCTAGACCTATTGTACTATATTAAACACGGTAAATCTCAGAACAGAGCAAATTTCATACTTAATTCATCATTGCACCAAATATTGGTAACTAAAGAAGTCTCGAAACAGATTTCGTAAAGTTTCGATAGGTTTAGGTAGTATTAAAAAGGTGATGAGAAGTGCCATCTATAAAACCACACAAAGGGTTGGAACTTGCAACGCTTTACTCACCCAATCAACCACCCACCATCCACTCGCTCACAAATACTCACGCATTTTCTCTAAGACGCTCCGCTCCAAAAGCAAGGCAAACATCACTCACCTACCTATCTTTCCTTGCATTTAAAGCGAAGCGCCTTAAAAATACATGTCCAATTGAAAAATGTCAGTTGGCACCAAACGAACAACCGCTAGGTAGTAAAAGAGTTGCATAAAAAGAACCCTTAGTGTGGTTTTCCAAATATGCATTGCTCTCTAAACTCAACAACAGAGGATGAAAGAGAAGTACCATCT
>NZ_QQWI01000027.1 GCF_004125825.1 Fusibacter sp. A1
GGTTGTTCATTTGGTGTTGGCTGGTACTTTTCATTTGAACATGTACTTTTAAGGCGCTTCGCTTCAAATGCAAGGAAAGATCGGTAAGTGAGGAATGTTTGCCTTGCTTTTGGAGCGGAGCGTCTTAAAGAAAGTGCGAGGGAAGATGGAATTTATTGAATGGTGGATAGTTGATTAGGTGAATAAAGAATTGTTATGACCAACCCTTAGTGTGGTTTTATAGATAGCACTTCTCTTTCATCCTCTGATGTTGGTTTCTTTTGATGCAAGGAATGAGTAAATAAAAAAAGAGTTGCGATTAACAACCCTTAATGTGGTTCTTGCAATTAGCACTTAACTGATTACGATCACCACAAATGAATGACACCTTTAGTGATAAAGTGCACGATCGTACCGCTCATCAAAACGCCCAGCACATTTGCCATAAGTGAAACCTTAAAGCTCATGTTGAGCACCCTTGATGCGACCACACCAGTATAGACACCCGTTGTAGGAATCGGTATACCGACAAGCAGCAGCAGACCGATAAAGCGGTACTTCCTGTAGCTATGCAGCTTCTTTGCGGCCCTGTCCTCGTACCTTTCCACATGGTGTCTAAAAACGTTAAGGGTCTTTAAGTATTTGAACAGGGGTTCTGTAATCAGCAGCAAGACCGGAACAATGATCATATTGCCGACGATGGCGATCACAGTCACTTCCCATAAGGGCAGTCCCAGCGAATAGCCAAAAGGAATCGCTCCCCTAAGTTCCGAAATAGGAATCATCGACAAGATGAAGACTTTCAAATAATCATACATTTTCTATACCTCAACTAAGTAAAATTGTTTACACTCCTGCCATTATACCTAAAACAGCCCTCAATCACAAGAACCGCTAAAAGACATTCCTGTACTTTCTGTAGACAAAACCGACTGTGAACAGTCCGTTTATCCCTATCAGGTGCCATAGATAACTCTTTACATCCAGCTTCCAGTTGACGACAGACGAGATATCGATGCCAATCGGACCGACCAGTTTTGCGACAAAAGAGGACAAGAGCGGAACCAGCATATAATTGACAGCTACGATGCTCAGCCCGGTAAGCAGAAGAAGCATCAGCAAAAATGACAGTAAGATAATACCGTTCGAAAGCTTGGCGGTCCTTATAAGCCTAAAGACCGATGTTAAACCCTCACTCAGCTGCAGATAACAAAAACCTAGCATGAATACCGCAAGCAGAATCATATGGGCGAGTGTCTGGGTCAGATACCTGTTCTCACTTCTTCCGAGTAGTTCATGGCGGTTGTGGGTAAGCTGTGAATAATCAAGTTGCGGAGCACCCGGCACCGGTGAGAGGACTAGCCCCGACGCGTCCTCGTTCAAATACCAGATCACCTTTCCCTTGTTGAAAAAGCTGTTCGCGATCCCTACGACGAGACCCTCGTGCTCACCTGAATCATCCGAAAAGCTCATCATGCTGCCAAGGCGCACACCTTCCAGATAAAAACTGTATCCGACCACCACTTCATCGTCCCATTCAGCCAGTCGTCCATCCACAAGGTAAAGTCCAAGGTCCTGCATTGATTCCGATACACCGACGCCAATTACATACTCGTCGCTGTCATCATTATGGATCAATACTGGAGCATAGTCCATTTGATTGCCAAGGTCTTCTCCGTTCACATCGATAGACACCACTCCGCCCGGAAACCCTCCAAAAGCAGGATCATCCACCAAGTATTCAGCATAGGGGATGCTCGTGAACCGTACAAACATCATCACCACAATCAGGGCGTTGACAAGCACGATCGCCATCAGACCGTAAATTGCATGGTTCGTTCCTTGCGAAACCAACCCGAACGCACCTTTTTCGCCATATTTCTTCACCCTCGACAGGGCATAAACCCTAAAGACCGATCCGATAAAGATCACCAGACACAACATGATGCCAAGCGAGATCAGATGAGCGACCTGAAATCCGCTCTGACCGACATAGTTTTCAAGTAAGACAAAGCTCTTTGTTGTGTAGCTGGCAAATTCGTTTACGACAAGCGCCGACATGAGATAGGCACACAAAAGAAGCATGGCAAAATAGACGCTATAGATAGTCAAATAGTCGCTGCTCCATCTCCCCTGGGCATACACCGTCAAGGGCGCCTTATGCACAAAGTGTTTGAGCACCATAGCAAGAAGCGTGGCAACAATAAAATACAGCACCATCCACATGCCCACGGCAAATAGAATCGGCTTCTCTATCGGATCCAAGGTATAGTAGTCGATCAGCTCGCTGGTCTGTATCTCGGCGAAAAGCGGTTTGTAGAATGCGACTTTATAAGCTTCAAGAAACTCATCTCTCGGAGTCTCTTTTGAATAACCGATATCAAAAGCGACTCCGTCGGCCTTATCACTTAGCGCCCCACCGATAAAAATCCTTGAGTAGAACTCGATAGCCATGTCATAATGGGCATCCTCAAAAGAAGAGACAATCCTCACCTCTTTATCAATCCCATCACCAAGGAGCCTTACCTTGTCGCCGATAACCAGTTCATGTCTTAGTAAAAAAACAGACGAAACCATAATCTCGTCACTTGTATGTGGGATTTCACCGGCAAGCGGCACAAGATACCACTCCGGATCGTATTCCAGCACCTTGAGATAAGCGGGTTCGACCTGTTCACTTTTATGTTCCACTCCCCATACCTGCCAGTAGCGGCTTATGGGGCTCAAATTCTTATAGTCGCTCGCTTTGACAAACTCGACAGTCTCCCCAGTCGGACCAGGTAGATAATAGGTCTCCTCATATCCGACCTCCCTGCCGATTTCGCCCACGGCGATCTGAAGGTGGGTCAAAAGTCCGATCGTAGCGGTGCTGATCAAAAGCATCAGCACCATCACAAGAACGACCATCATGCTGATTCCCCATCTTTTTTTCGCAAGCTGCGCAATCAGTCCCCACATCTCAATAACCCTTCCCTTTGAGCCAGCTGTACACAAGCGCCTCGCGTTCTACAAGCAAGTCCTCCTGGTCGAGCATCAGCTCATCGACAATCTTTCCTCCATCCATGTAAAAGAGCCTGTCGGCAAAACTAGCACATGAGATGTCGTTTGTCACAACAAGCGCACCCGAACTCCTAGCAAGACTTTTAAGCCGCTCCATAAAGCTGGTCTTTAGTTTAGGTGTCATGTTCAGGGTCGGTTGATCCGCGAAAAAATAATCCGGTTCAATCAGATCGGCCTTTGCGAGCGCCACCCACTTGCGCTGCGAACTGGACAGCTTTTCGGGGTACAGATCCAGGAGTCCGTCCAGGGCATACCTTTTAACAATCAGCTCGACCCTGGTCTTGTAGTGGGCCTGCTTCATTCTCGCTAGATAGCTTTGAATCTTCAAATTCCCCTTGACCTTAAAATCATCAAAAAGATTCTCTTCCTTAAAAATCATTCCAAACCGCAGCTCATCCACACCCAAAGTCTCCCCGTGCTGAAAAACGGTGATACTTCCAGAATCCACCTTGGTCAGTCCCGCAAGCACCTGAAAAAGAGTCGTTTTTCCAGCGCCGCTCGGTCCCATCAGGCAAACGAGTTCGCCAAATTTAAGATTTATATTCAGCTCATCTAGCACTTTCTGGTGATTTGCAGATTTCGGATAAATTTTTGACAGTTCCTTGGCCTTTAAAAACATCTAACTCTCCTTGATAGGCAGCACCACAGTAAAGCTCGTTCCGCTACCCGGTACACTTTCTAAAGTTATTTCACCGCCATGCCTATGCACGATCTGCTTGGCGATATAAAGCCCTATGCCGTAACTCTGGTTCGAGGACGTTCTGGCCTCATCCCCCTTGACAAAGGGGTCAAAAACAGATTCCTGCTTGTTCCTTGAGATACCCATTCCATAGTCCTTCACGATAATCTGAAGCGTCTGAGCCCTCACAATGGCGCTCAGGATGATGGGCTTGTTGATCTCAGAATACTTATGGGCGTTCTCGACTAAAATGTTAAGCAGCTTCTGAATCTCTGTCATATCGCATACCAAAAAGAAGTCCTGCTCGCTTACGACCAGTCGGATACTCCTTCCAAGCAGTGCGAAATCGCGTTCGATACCGATCAAAATTTGGTCCACGAGGCTTTTCATCGACACTTTTCTCATGTTGACGTTCATTTGCCCCTTGGAATAGGCGATAAAGGAATCGTATTGCCTTATAAGCTCCATCAGATGGTTCATGTTCCTCTCGATAAGCCCCATCTTGCTCGGCAGCTTATCCGGAGAGTAAAGGCCGTCATTGTAGGCTTCGACGAAGGCGTGAAGTGCCGCGATAGGTGTCTTCATATCGTGCATCATGTTCTTCATGCGCTCATCCTGTTTCGTCTGCTCCACCGTCGTAGTGTAGGCCGTATCCTGCATTTTATCCTCATACTCCTTGATGATATCAAGGACATACTGATTGCGTTCATTCACATTCTTCGGCGTTTTATTATTTCCAGCGGTCCTTGTCCCTTCAGTCATTTTGTTTAAACGCCCAATAAACTCGACGTTCCTGGTCTGATTGTAAAAACCAATACCATAACCAAACAGCAGCAGCCCAACCCATAACATATACATCAGCTTGGTCACCGAATTATCACGCGTGCCCATAAGACGTTCGTTATCAAAAATCACCAACCGCTCCACTTTCTCGTCATTCAAAATCGGCAGCGTGTAATACCAGTACTTACCCTTTGTGTAGTAGCCATACCTCTTGGGAACATCAGCCAGTACGCCCGTACCATAAAGCGTGTTTCCATTCGCTCCCAATAGCTTAAAGTCTATCTCGTACATCAACTTGTACTCATGTATCGTAGAAGACACATTCGCCCTATTGTGACGCAGCTCATTTTCAATATCGTTAGCAATACCGTTCAGCTCCTCAAGAGAAACATTAAGTCCTCTGTTAAAAGTCAACCCAAACGAAACCGCAACCGTAATCGCCATAAAAACAAAAAAAACAGTCCCAACCTTCTTATTCAAACCCACAACCCCTTTTCGCATATGTATCCATTATACCTTACGAAACAGGGAAGGACTATCTATAAAACCACACTAAGGGTTGTTACTTGCAACTCTTTATTCAACTAAATTCATTCCTTGCATTTCAAGCGAAGCGCCTTAAAAGTACATGTCCAATTGAAAAATATCAGTTGGCACCAATTGAACAACCGCTAGGTTGCTAAAGAGTTGCATAAAAAGAAACCTTAGTGTGGTTTTCCAAATATGCATTGCCCTCCAACCTCTTCATCAGAGTATAAAGAGAAGTACCATCTATAAAACCACACTAAGGGTTGGTCATAACAACTCTTTATTCACCTAATCAACTAACCGCCATTCACTAAATCTCACTCACTCCCACATTTTCTCTAAGACGCTCCGCTCCAAAAGCAAGGCAAACATGCCTCACCTACCTATCTTTCCTTGCATTTCAAGCGTAGCGCCTTAAAAGTACATGTCCAATTGAAAAATGCCAGTTGGCACCAAACGAACAACCGCTAGGTAGTAAAAGAGTTGCATAAAAAGAACCCTTAGTGTGGTTTTCCAAATATGCATTGCCCTCCAACCTCTTCATCAGAGTATAAAGAGAAGTACCATCTATAAAACCACACTAAGGGTTGGTCATAACAACTCTTTATTCACCTAATCAACTAACCGCCATTCACTAAATCTCACTCACTCCCACATTTTCTCTAAGGCGCTCCGCTCCAAAAGCAAGGCAAACATTCCTCACCTACCTATCTTTCCTTGCATTTCAAGCGTAGCGCCTTAAAAGTACATGTCCAATTGAAAAATGCCAGTTGGCACCAAACGAACAACCGCTAGGTAGTAAAAGAGTTGCATAAAAAGAACCCTTAGTGTGGTTTTCCAAA
>NZ_QQWI01000028.1 GCF_004125825.1 Fusibacter sp. A1
TCATTTATATGTTTATTCAATACCTTGTCTTTGAATGAAACTTTATAATGTAGACTCATGATGTTCTCCTTTTCCATATATGATATATGGCTCAGCTTATCATGTCTACTTAAATGGGTTCACTTCAATCGGAACGGTGGCTCTATTTAGCAAGTATATGCAATATGCAAATTGACGGTTAATTGGTAAAAATTGTGTCCCATAGGGTATCTGGTTCGGGGTGGGTTGCTTATATGAGCAATCCTTTAGTTTTGTTCCTAAAATTGGGTTCAGGGTCTAGTTGGCGAGTGCAAAAACGAAAAAACCACTCATAACGAGCGGTTAATTGGTAAAAATTGTGTCCCAGAGGGTATCTGGTTTGGGGTGGGTTCTAGTCATACATTCGGTATGCAATCGTTTCATCAACAGTGATAACAATTGCGCACCTAAGTTTTTGTCCCGTAAATAGCATTACCGTTTGTCCATAATAATATGCACCATCCGAGCTCATAGACATGGATGAAGAAAAGTCCAATTTTTTAGTTAAACCATAAACTGTATTATTAGCTATATTCTTTTGATTTTCTGTATAATAGTAATCAAAAGAGTAAACATTCCCCAACACACTAAACCCATCAATATCAGCTAGCTCACTAGGTAGATTATTTACATTTAAACTTGTTGTAAAAAAATCAGTACTAGGTTCTTGAGTAATCTTGAATGGTAATACTCTTGATTTTGACGTACTATCTAATCTTTGGGTTGTTTCACTTCTAGTACCCTTACTAAATAAAATTGTTTCATAGATTTTAGGACTGTCATTGGTATCGCTTTTTATCACTTGTGTTGTGGCTTGTGTTGTCGCTTGTGTCGTCGCTTGTGTCGTCGCTTGTGTCGTCGCTTGTGTTGTCGCTTGTGTCGTCGCTTGTGTCGTCGCTTGTGTCGTCGCTTGTGTCGTCGCTTGTGTAGCTGTTTGTTTTGTCGCTATAGAACTAATCTGGGTTAGTATCTTATCAGTTGACTGTTTATTCTCATCAACTGTACCTTCCTGTTCAATGATATTTATATTTTCTGAGGGTTCAGTTACTTCTTCACTCTCAGTTTTTATACTGCTTTCATTTTCATTCTTTACTATTTTCTCAGAACTCTTAGTGTCATCAATAATTGAGACATTCTTTTCTTTCTCAGCTACATAATTATCTTTACTATTCAAAAAAGAAAATACAACAATCAGACTAACAACAGAAATTAGTACTACTAAAGTTGAAACTATCATTTTATATTTTTTGCTTTTTGGGGGTAGTGAATCTAATATAACAGATGATTCTTTGCTTAGATCATCAACATACAATCTATCATTAAGTGATTTAATTAACTTATTATAAAATGAAATATCATCCATTTTAAATTTGTTAATTCCCTGTGTACTACTTGCTCTTAAAGCTAATCCTCTTGTAAGTTTTACATCCTCAAGATTAACAGCAATAAAATCAATTTCATGATCCAATGCAAAGTAGCACTCATTTAATACATTTTTGGAGCTCATGGAATTTACTGTAGTAAATAAAAGAAATAAACTAGCACCTTCTAACGCTTTTGCAATTTCTTCTGGCCATTCATTCCCTGGATCGATACCTTCGTCATACCATATTTTTAATCCGTTTTTTTGCAATGTAGAAATTATTTCAATAACTTCTATTGAGTCCCTATGTGAATAACTCACAAATATATATGGTTCAGTATTAATAGATAAATCAATCGACTTAATATTCACTTAAAATTCCTCTCTAATTTAATTATTTATCATCAATTCAAAGTTTTATATTGTAACCAAGTTTTATTGCTGCTTTGATTACATTCTCAACAATGATTTGATCATATTTCTTTTCATTCTCAGGTAACTCATTATAAGGTACTAAACAGGGATGTGTTTTTAATTTGTCATTTCGTTCAGTACCATATACCCAGCCATCATTTGCTCTTTCAGCTGACCATATCTCATGTGTATTTTTTGATAATTTAGCAACTAATAATTCTAAATCCTCGGTTAGATCAATATCATTAACATTTATTGGACTAGGTTTGTAAGTCATAATAACTCCTTTGCTCAAAGTTTTTCTAAAGTGTTTTTTTTATACCAGTTCTCTGATTGTTCAATATTATATGATTGAAATTCATTCTTCAAAGTAAACATATTTATTTCATTTAGTTTGTCCCATTCAATTAAGCACAAATGTTTTTTTTGAAGAACTCTTTTAGTACTACCTTCTATAATTTCAAAACTCGTTCTATCACTTTGAGGAAGTGTACTCCAACCATGTGTACTCAAAAATGCACACCATCTATAATGTTCATAAATGGCTAAATAATTTATTATTTCTTCTTTTTCTGTAGAGTTCTCAAACTTGCTCAAGATAAACAACTTGTTTTTTTCATCTTTAGCTAAAGCAAGATTTGACAATTTAATAAAGTGCGTCAGTTCATCGAATGATTCATAAGGAACTTCTACTGAATCCTTATGCTTTATTTCATTATAACTTACATGATAACGTCTAGCTATATTTTCGATATTTCGATTAATAAAATTGTCATATATCAAGATTTGCTTATTCAAATTTATTAGAGATAAATTTGAATATTTTGTGTAAATCTCTTTTCTAGTAAAAAGTTCGATTTTGTCGCTATCCTTAATAAAAGTGCAAACGTATGGCTTATTATCATACTCATTGGCTTCAATAATGCGTACAAGTAATAACGCTGTTCTAAAACTGTCTTCATCTACATCAAGGTTAACAAATATTTGATCATATTCAGAAAGTTTAGACTCGACCTGTTCAATATAGTCATAATCCTCTAGCATACAATTATAGTATGTTATTCTTGCTGCCCTTTCAACACTCCTATTTTGCATTGAAAAAAAACTATAATTTGCTTTCTTATCGAAAACATCAGCATTAAATAAATTTTCTGAATAATCAGACTTCAAAAACCTTGTTGTTTCAAATGTTTGTAACAATAGTTCTTGCGAAATTTCATTAAATCCAATAAAACAAAGTGAAATGTCCTTATTAATAAAAGCTGAGTCTTCTTTATTTGATTCAAATCTGCCTAAAGATACTAAATTGTTTAAAATTGAGTTACTATTTAAATAGGACGAAATAGCCAGTTGTGGTTTAGAAATGAAATAAACATTAAGTTTAGTTTTCCAATCTTGATGCCTTAAATGCGAACTACTACAAAGAAACGTAAGCCTTATTTTTTTTGCTGATAGTAGCTCCAATTGGCAACAGTTTTCGATTACTCCCAAAAATCCAATATTATCTACTTCATCCTCATGTAGGAGTAAGCCATCTATTTGTTTTCGCTTTTTCCTATTTATTTTTTTAAACCATTTTTCAAAATCTGAAAGTGGTTTAAAGTGAATGTTCCTTGTTAGTATTTTTTTTTCAATGATATCTCTGTTTGTAAAATATACCAATGTTGTTTTATGATTATTTTTTTTTATATCTTCAAGTAAATCTAATACATTATCTAAATCACCAATAACAAAAACTACCTTGTTTTTAATATAACTCTTTATTCCTGATATAAATTGGTTCATTTGAAAACCAAGTAAATTGAATATTATAAACTGAGCAGTAATGAAAAAGTTAATTATGAATATTGCCCAAATACCAACGCTTACTACTTGGTAATTTCCCCAAAAATGAAAAGCCTCACTCACTTTTAAAAACTCAGGAATAAAAAGCATACATTTGAAAGTAGAATAAATTGTAATTAGAATAAGCTGAATTAACTCAATACTTCCACTAGGATTGTTGATATAAAAAGAACCTACAAAATTAAAAATGAATAGTACAATAAAGTGATAGATTAATAAAATTGATCTGGTATTACTCGTTAAATCTATTGTACGTTGATAAATCGCAATAATTATCAGTAACAATGCATATAAAATAAAAAACACAAATCACCTCATAAAATATTATTGTGTACCTTAAAGACTAGTTATACTAGCTATTATATTATGACATAACTAGAGTCAGATATAAACTAAATAGCATTAATCTATAAATTTTATATTATTTCTAATGTAATTTGAAACTTTTTAATACCAATACTACTTCTAATATTGAATTGGTTAAAAAAACCGTCTTAACAGACGGTTAATTTGTGTCCAGAGTATATCTGATTCGGGGTGCATGTTTGCCTTGGTTGGTTTTTATGTCTAAAATTATGGTTTAATAGTATGGTAAAGGATACCTGGTTCCTAATAATTTCAAAATTAAAATCAAACTTGACTAACTTAATTTTAACTCATAATCAAAGAAGTTTATCATTAGGAATCTATGAATTAAGACCTCGGTGACAGTCACGCATATAGAGACTGATTTAGCTAGCTAACAATCTCAATTCTGCTGTGAAGTTCTTTCTATAAATCGTCTATACTATTTAGTGGTATTACAGTATTTATGGTGATTGGA
>NZ_QQWI01000029.1 GCF_004125825.1 Fusibacter sp. A1
CTTTGCAAAATCAAAACTTCATATAATCACATTTTGGGTCAAGACCTCGACCTATTAGTATCTGTCAGCTGAACACATTGCTGCGCTTACACCTCAGACCTATCAACCTTGTGGTCTACAAGGGGTCTTACTACCTTATGGTATGGGAAATCTCATCTTGAGGGAGGCTTCGTGCTTAGATGCCTTCAGCACTTATCCCTTCCATACATAGCTACTCTGCAGTGCTCCTGGCGGAACAACAGATACACCAGAGGTATGTCCATCCCGGTCCTCTCGTACTAAGGACAGATCCTCTCAAATTTCCTACGCCCACAGCAGATAGGGACCGAACTGTCTCACGACGTTCTGAACCCAGCTCGCGTGCCTCTTTAATGGGCGAACAGCCCAACCCTTGGAACCTGCTTCAGCTCCAGGATGAGACGAGCCGACATCGAGGTGCCAAACCTCCCCGTCGATGTGGACTCTTGGGGGAGATAAGCCTGTTATCCCCGGGGTAGCTTTTATCCGTTGAGCGACGGCCCTTCCATACGGTACCGCCGGATCACTAAGTCCTACTTTCGTACCTGCTCGACTTGTAAGTCTCGCAGTCAAGCTCCCTTTTGCCTTTGCACTCTTCGCGCGATTTCCAACCGCACTGAGGGAACCTTTGAGCGCCTCCGTTACTCTTTAGGAGGCGACCGCCCCAGTCAAACTGCCCACCTGACATTGTCCCGATGGTGGATAACACCACACGGTTAGGACACAGATATAGCAAGAGTGGTATCCCAACGTTGACTCCATACATACTGGCGTACATATTTCTCAGTCTCCCACCTATCCTGTACATGCTATACCTAAATCCAGTGCCAAGCTGCAGTAAAGCTCCACGGGGTCTTTCCGTCTTGCTGCGGGTAACCGGCATCTTTACCGGTACTACAATTTCACCGAGCCCATTGTTGAGACAGTGCCCAAATCGTTACGCCTTTCGTGCGGGTCGGAACTTACCCGACAAGGAATTTCGCTACCTTAGGACCGTTATAGTTACGGCCGCCGTTTACTGGGGCTTCGGTTCATAGCTTCGATTGCTCTAACTAGTCCCCTTAACCTTCCAGCACCGGGCAGGCGTCAGCCCCTATACGTCATCTTTCGATTTAGCAGAGACCTGTGTTTTTGGTAAACAGTCGCTTGGGCCTATTCTCTGCGGCCCCACCTAGCTCTGAACCTGGTGAGGCACCCCTTCTCCCGAAGTTACGGGGTCATTTTGCCGAGTTCCTTAACAATAGTTATCTCGCTTGCCTTAGTATTCTCTACTTACCTACCTGTGTCGGTTTGCGGTACAGGCACCTTAAATCTCGATAGAAACTTTTCTCGACAGTGTGATATCAACGACTTCGCTACTTATTTTTCACTCCCCATCACAGCTCACAATTAACAAGAAGACGGATTTGCCTATCTTCTCTCACTCGCTGCTTGGACGCACATCCAATAGTGCGCTCGCCTAACCTCCTGTGTCATTCCCTCTCTCAAACGATTCTTGGTGGTACAGGAATATTAACCTGTTGTCCATCGCCTACGACTTTCGTCCTCGGCTTAGGTCCTGACTAACCCTGAGCGGACGAACCTTCCTCAGGAAACCTTAGGTTTTCGGCCGGCGGGATTCTCACCCGCCTTTCGCTACTCATGCCAACATTCTCTCTTCTGTACAGTCCACGGCTCCTCGCGATACCGCTTCTACCCGTACAGAATGCTCCCCTACCCCTAACAGTAAACTGTTAAGCCATAGCTTCGGTGGTGGATTTTAGCCCCGGTAATTTTCGGCGCAGGATCACTCGACTAGTGAGCTATTACGCACTCTTTAAATGAATGGCTGCTTCTAAGCCAACATCCTAGTTGTCTGTGCAATCCCACATCCTTTCCCACTTAATCCACACTTTGGGACCTTAGCTGATGGTCTGGGTTGTTTCCCTTTTGACTATGAATCTTATCACCCATAGTCTGACTCCTGATCATATGACTGCGGCATTCGGAGTTTGATAACTTTCGGTAGCCGGTGAAAGCCCCTAGAGTATTCAGTGCTCTACCTCCGCGTCACTAATATCAAGGCTAGCCCTAAAGCTATTTCGGGGAGAACCAGCTATCTCCAGGTTCGATTGGAATTTCTCCGCTATCCACAAGTCATCCCAACCTTTTTCAACAGATATGGGTTCGGTCCTCCACGCAGTCTTACCTGCGCTTCAACCTGCTCATGGATAGGTCACCTGGTTTCGGGTCTACGCCACACAACTCATTCGCCCTATTAAGACTCGGTTTCCCTGCGGCTCCGGTGCTGAACACCTTAACCTTGCTGCGTAACGTAACTCGTTGGCCCGTTCTACAAAAAGTACGTGGTCGTTCCTTAACGAACTTCCACTGCTTGTAAACACAGGGTTTCAGGTTCTATTTCACTCCCCTCCCGGGGTTCTTTTCACCTTTCCCTCACGGTACTATGCGCTATCGGTCACTGAGTAGTATTTAGCCTTGGGAGATGGTCCTCCCTGCTTCCTACAAGGTTTCACGTGCCTCGTAGTACTCTGGAATAATCTGTGGGTCTTCGCTTTTCGTTTACGGGACTATCACCCTCTATGGTGGGCCTTTCCAGACCTCTTCTACTAAGCTACCTCCATCACGTTGTTGATCATCCACAACCCCGAATCCCGAAGGATGCGGTTTGGGCTCTTTCCCGTTCGCTCGCCGCTACTTAGGAAATCGATTTTTCTTTCTACTCCTATGGGTACTTAGATGTTTCAGTTCCCCACGTTCCCCCTATACACCTATGTATTCAGTGCATAGTGACTAGACATTACTCTAGCCGGGTTTCCCCATTCGGACATCTACGGATCAATGTTTGCTTGCAACTCCCCGTAGCTTTTCGCAGCTTACCACGTCCTTCATCGGCTCTCAGTGCCAAGGCATTCACCCTGTGCTCTTAATATCTTGACCTCTTTTAACT
>NZ_QQWI01000030.1 GCF_004125825.1 Fusibacter sp. A1
TCTCACTCACTCCCACATTTTCTCTAAGACGCTCCGCTCCAAAAGCAAGGCAAACATTCCTCACCTACCTATCTTTCCTTGCATTTAAAGCGAAGCGCCTTAAAAATACATGTCCAATTGAAAAATGTCAGCTGTCACCAGATGAACAACCGCTAGGTAGTAAAAGAGTTGCATAAAAAGAACCCTTAGCGTGGTTTTCCAAATATGCATTGCCCTCCAAACCCAACTACCACCGCTTAAAAGTCTGCAACGAGCAGACTAGTCATGTTTTGCTATTGCCTTGATTGAATCATTTTTATATCCTGATATTGGAGGTGACATATGGAAAATGATATAAGTACTCAAATAATAGGAATCGCAATTAAAGTACATACCACTTTGGGTCCTGGCTTACTTGAATCAATTTATGAAGAGGCAATATGCTTTGAACTTATGAAGCGGAATATTCCTTTTAGTAGACAGGTAGAAGTTCCTGTATATTATGAAGGTGTCATATTAAAAACACTTAGATTAGATTTGCTAGTTGATAATGCCATTATAATCGAGGTCAAATCAAGCCCATATCGACCACAATTTGCAGTTCCACAACTATTATCCTATTTAAACTCAACAGCAATCCAAACTGGTTTAATCCTAAACTTCGGTTTACCTAGGATGATGGATGGGGTTAAAAGAGTTAGTAGGATTAAAAAATAGTACTAGCGAAATGCCATCTAAAAAACCGCCTAACAAGTGATAGACGGTCATTTTATATTTAAATTGATACTGCCATGCGAATGCAGGAACTAGACACCCATTATTCCTTACATATGATTATTCATTAAGAATAGTACTTCTGGAACTTACTCTTCGGTTTATTCGGAATAGTCATTTTCATTTTTCCTGAATCAATTAATGGATAAATATATGTCTTTATAAAATAACTCGGTGCCTCAAATCCAAATTTCTCTGCAAGTTCTTCCCTCGTTCGCGGCGTAATACAGTAATTTATTATCTCATTTTCAAAATCGATATCTTTATCTTGAACAACTGTTTTTTTGTAAAAAATTACTTTGAATACCCCCCGTTGATCAATAAATACCGGATGAGGCATCCCGGCTTTTTTAAGTTCTGCAATGACAGTAGGAATACCGGAAAATCTATTCTCAGTATCAACCATAATTTCTAATGCTCCCGCTAAATAAGGATTCCTTGTGTCGGCGGCGGCCTTCCCTAAATTATCGACAGTAATTCTGCCATATAGACCTCCTGGATTCTCCAGTTCCAATCTATCCTCATACATAATTAACCTGATAGGTGAACGTTCTGTATGGACACTGTAATCTCTGTGTATAAGTGCATTTAGGATAATCTCCCTTATTGCCTTTATTGGGTATTCAGGTTTATCGGCACGAGTCCCTTCTTCAGTCACAATCGTTTTGACCTTCATGTTTCTTCGTACAAAAGCCAATGTGCCTTCAAGCATTTGAGATATGGTTCCTTCAATTCGTTTATTATCTACAAATCGTTCTCCATCTTCGCCAAGTTCACCAATCTCTTTCCCCTGCACTACCATCGCTGTCACGCTCAGTTGTGGCGTAAACTCTTGTGGATACTCACCAAGAAGCATTAATCCTGCCAAAGTAGGAAAACCATCTTGACATAAACCTTGAGTTTCTAGTATTCGTTTATCTTCAAGGTTTGCTAGATTCATCTTTAGCCTACGCAACTTTATGAGATATTCAGTAATATTGTCTTTTTTCAAGTACTCCATCGTTGCCCGTTCAACCGACCTAAGTTCATCATGTATCCTTCTTTTATAAGCTTCATAGCTATATATCTCATATTCCGTCATAGGTTGATCAGAATCACCAACACGAATATATGATCCTCTTAACCTCCCAGCACCTTTATAAAAACATGGTTTATCATAAATATCAAACTCTGATATTTCTGCGCTAACAACTACCTTGTCCTCTACTTGGGCAACAGTGAACAGTGGTCGTACCACAGGTTCCATCTGCAATGACTGTTCCATTACTTTCTTTTGTAGGTCTTGGGCATCATAAACACCTACCACTTTATAATCATCCTCTTCATCAATACCAAAAACAATAATCCCACCACCAGTTTGATTTGAAAAGCTTGATAAGGTATCATACAATTTTGATGGCGTACCGCCTAACGCCTTCTTAAGTTCTATATGCTGTTTTTCACATTTTTCAAAAGTGATTTTTTGAACTAATTGTACCAATTCATCTTCTAACATAGGAATCCTCCTTCTCATCTCATCCTTGATTATAACTTAATTTTATGCAAACATCAAAATTTTATGCAAACGGTTCGTCTTTTAGACAAATTTAATCAAATTTAAGCAAATACATATTCCATAATTCCTAAAAAATTTTTCTAAAAAGTTATGTTTTTAGATTTATTCATTTTCACAACACATGAAAGAGAAGTGCCATCTATAAAACCACACTAAGGGTTGTAACTTGCAACGCTTTACTCACCCAATCAACCACCCACCATTCACCATCTCTCTCTCACTCCCACATTTTCTCTAAGACACTCCGCTCCAAAAGCAAGGCAAACATGCCTCACCTACCTATCCTTCCTTGCATTTCAAGCGCAGCGCCTTAAAAATACATGTCCAATTGAAAAATGCCAGTTGGCACCAAACGAACAACCGCTAGGTAGTAAAAGAGTTGTATGAAAAGAACCCTTAGTGTGGTTTTCAAAATACACATTGCCCTCCAACCACTTCATCAGAGTATAAAGAGAAGTG
>NZ_QQWI01000031.1 GCF_004125825.1 Fusibacter sp. A1
AACTCTTAATTAAAATAGTTTGTTTAACGTCTAGCGTTAATTATTTGTGATTTTTTTTGGTGCTTTTCTTGCACTCTAATTATCCATTGTCGCTTTCCAACTCGCCTATCGTTTATACGGGGCGGCTCATTGGAAGCGGGTACATTGTTCAGTTGTCATGGTTCATTCACTGCGAATTTTTCTTATTCGCAATTAAATTGTCTTGCCGCCATCAACGCTTTGTTTCGGCGACAAGAATTACTATACCAAAGCCAATCTGATCCGTCAAGCACATTTTGAAAGTTTTAGAAAACTTTTCAACACAACTTTTCATCCGGTAATTGGGCAATAAAAAACACGTGTTGCCACATGTTTAAAGTGGAGCCGGCGATGGGACTCGAACCCGCGACCTATTGATTACAAGTCAATTGCTCTACCAATTGAGCTACGCCGGCAAATCTAAAAGGTGATACATATAAAGTTTTCACAAAGCGAATGCAATGAATTGCTTGTCGCTCAGAAAAAAATGGCGATCCGGAAGGGATTCGAACCCTCGACCTCCAGCGTGACAGGCTGGCGTTCTAACCAGCTGAACTACCGGACCACATTTAAGTGATAAATGAAAATTAAATTGGTGGAAGATACAGGACTTGAACCTGCGACCACTTGGATGTCGACCAAGTGCTCTACCAGCTGAGCTAATCTTCCATATCTGATATTTTATATCAAATCAACTCAGTTTGTCAAGCTTTTTTCATTCAACTGAATGAAATGCTCTTTGCTATACAGCAACCGTTTATTTATTGACTAGGCGCTCGGGATTCGCAAAAGCGAATCCTGATGCCTGCAATTAAAAACTGTTATGGTGACCCCTAGGGGAATCGAACCCCTGTTACCGCCGTGAAAGGGCGGTGTCTTGACCGCTTGACCAAGGGGCCATGTGTTAGCGACAAGTTATATACTACAGCATACCGATCCATCCGTCAAGCATTTTAAAGCGTTTTTTTTACTATTTAAAAACATGAGTATTTCCAATGCTTTCAAATCTTTATTCACTACTAAATACCTAATTGTAAGCATTAGTAAAAAGCTCCGTCACTCTTTAAGTACTATATCATACAAGTGATTATAGAACATCTAGCCATCATAGTTAAAATTCGCCATCCGCTCAATCAGCTAAACGGCTCTACTACTAATTTAAAATTCATCTACATGCTCGAAATAAGATAGAGCAAGCACATCTCATCTTGAGCAAACTAATGATTACAGAAATTTAATTTATCGCACCCCACGAGCGAAGTCTGCTCGTGGGGCTGTAAGTGAGCGTTAACTACGAACGTACTTTGTCCGTAGAGCCAGTAAGTGAACGTTTACTACGAATGTCTTTTATTCGTATCTGCGGACGTGAATTCTTTCTATTCACGAGCAGGGTTCACGGTGGCTGACCCAAGATAAGGTCTCTTAAGAGTATCACCGAGTTCTGTGGAATGTGGAACGTAGAATGTAGAAACTCTTAAAGCTACGCTTTGCGAGCACCCACGCGCAAGGGATTCCACATTCCACATACTACATTCCACAAACCTCTCTTATCTTTTCTACCAAAAACGAAAAAAGACACTAGTTATCAACTAATGTCTTCTTTAAATAAGCAACGTCTTATCCTTGCGAGTGTAGTTGACTCGCAACCAGCGAAAGTGAGCGCTTACTACGAATTCCTTTTATTCGTAGCTGTGTAAGTGAATTCTTTCTATTCACGGGCAGGATTGACGGAGCCCAACCCCAGGTAAGGTCTCATAAGAGTATCACCGAGTTCTGCGGAATGTGGAAAGTAGAATGCGGAAACTCTTGAAGCTACGCTTCGCGAGAGCACCCACGCGCGTTACGCGCAAGGGATTCCACATTCCACATACTACATTCCACAAACCTCTCTATTCTATTTTACAAAAACGAAAAAACACACCAGTTATAAACCAGTGTGTTTTCTTAAATAGGCAACGTTCTATCCTTGCGAGTGTTTTTTACTCGCAACCGGTGGAAGTGAATTCTTTTTATTCACGGACCAGCCACTGGGAACAAAAGATCGTTGCTGTCCAATTACCACGAACGAATTTTGTTCGTGGGGGCTGTAAGTCAATCGTATTTTATTGACGGAGCCCGACCCGTGATAAGGTCTCTATCTTCTCTTTTGTACATACGAAAAAACACACCAGTTAAACTGATGTGTCATTTCAAATAGGCAACGTTCTATCTTCCCAGCCAGCTGCCCGGTATACCGCCACGGACTTGCCCGTGAATTAAAAGCCATTCACTTCCGCAAGCTATGAATAGAATACAATTCATAGTAGCAATCCGTTTTCCGGTACTGCGAGCATAATACACTCGCAGGGCTAAGAGACTTAACTTCCGTGTTCGAGATGGGAACGAGCCACGAGCGTGCTCTGCTCGTGGGGGCTGTAAGTGAATCGTGCTACGAATGCTTTTTATTCGTAGACTGCGTAAGTGAATTGTATTTCATTCACGGGCAGAGTTCACGGAGCCCGACCCCAGATAAGGTCTCTCTAATCTCTTCACTAGTGATACATCCAACTCTTCAACAAAAACGAAAAAAGACATTAGATCAACTAATGTCTTTTTCAAATAAGCAACGTCTTATCCTTGCGAGTGTTTTTTACTCGCAACCAGCGTAAGTGAGCGCTTTTTGCTCACGG
>NZ_QQWI01000032.1 GCF_004125825.1 Fusibacter sp. A1
GAGACCATTCATTTGAGCTCCATACATCTATTATAAGGATTTTTTATACGCTTTTAAATACTTATTTATGCAAAAATGTTAATTTAATGTTTTCTATTTGTGTAATGAATTTTATGCAACGCTAGTGTAAAAAAATAAGAACCCCTAGATACAATCTAGGAGTTCCAACACTTCTGGCACACCGTAAGGGACCAGGGCCCCCGACGAACAGATTCAGAGGTACATCTACATAAACATTTTAGACTTATTGTGACATTCTTCTTATGTCAACTGCCACACATTTCAGAATTTCCATTGAGAAAAATCATACTGATTCAAATAAATATACCTCAATTTAATGAAGTATCTTTAAAAGGCTATTTTAATGTGAGTAGTGAGCAACACTCTACATGTATCGACACACACCTATTTACACAGAATACGATATAGTCCTTTCTTATGAAAGGCCTTTGATAAACTTGTTTTTCTTAGCAGATATCATCAACATTCCAGTTGCGTTATTTTGGTTTAATCAACTACCTTTTGGTACGTATTTATGAACTCATCTTGGATAATTGTAGCCATTCCATGTGAGTCTAGTATAGAATCCTGTTCTAATACTCTTGCTCTATATGTCCATCCCTCTGGTAAATCAAGGCGTTCACCTAAGTACTCCAATTTGTCTATTGTTAGATTAGCATC
This sequence comes from Fusibacter sp. A1, assembly GCF_004125825.1. Lineage (NCBI taxonomy): Bacteria > Bacillati > Bacillota > Clostridia > Eubacteriales > Fusibacteraceae > Fusibacter > Fusibacter sp. A1. Next base: position 682 of record NZ_QQWI01000032.1, read on the forward strand.
TTCTATCATTGAAGCAGCTTGCATTCTGTACACATCACCTTCTAGAGAAACTAATTCATAAACCATATTACCTTTCCAATAAATCCAGTTGGTTTCTCTTTCTACAGAGCTTTCAGTGTAAAAGTTCTCACCAAGATTCATGCTAAAAAGCGTTTCATCAAGAGAGGCGACCAGTTTCATTTCTATACCGCCAAAATCAGCAATTTTATTATTTAGTCTATCTGTGTTTCCCTCTGCAGCATTGATTACCCAATATCTAGGTCCGTTAAGAAGTACTTCTTCAGCACCATATTCCTCTGCCATTTCTTCTACATCTAAAGCTTCCCACAACTCTCCTGGAAGTTCATTATGTTCTACGGTGTTATAAACTTCAATATATAGTTTTGCACCTTTTCTGAAGACTGGAACAATTTCTCCATATCTTACGTTCCTAAGATCGTCTCCATGATCCATAAATTGAGTTCTTTCTACAGCTGGTACTGCATCTGCAAACTCTTCCATGTTGCCAGCAAACATATAAATGATAACAACCATCACTATTACAAGTATAAGAACTGCTCCGATTAATAACTTCTTTTTCATAACTTTTCTCCTTTTTTATGATACGTCTGTTCCGTAAAGTTAGTATATGTTATGATAACTATATTGTAAATACTTTAAACTTATACAGAACAGGAGGTGCAAAATTGTACCATATAAAAGATGATAAACGCTCAAAACGATCAGCTAGATTTATATACTTAGCACTCGATTCATTACTTGATGAAAAAAATTACGATAAGATTAGTATTACAGAAGTCATTCAACGATCTGAAGTTGGACGTGCTACATTTTATAGAAATTTTGATTCCCTTGATGATGTTTTAAAATATGAGTGTGACAGAAAATTCATCGAACTTAAGACAAGTGTACAGAGCAAAAATAAAAACAGTAGTAATAAGAGTAAGTCCCATCCATTAACTCTTATATTGCCCTTCTTAGAATATTGGTATCAAGATTCAAGAATAATAGAATTACTTTTAATAAGTAATAATAGAAATATATTGATTAACAATATCGAACAGATTGTAATGGAACTCGATAAAATTTCTTTCATTGAAAACGAAAATCCCATTCTAAGTTATGCGGTAAATCTACGTACCTATATTATTGCATCTATTATACTTACATGGATTACAAATAAAAAAAATATCACACCAAGAGACTTACACAAACAGTTAACTATACATTTTGACCAAACCATAATGATAAATAATAAACATGAATGATCATTGAATACAAAAGAGCTTTATCATCTCACACAACTCTTTTTAATAAGTACTGATGCCTATAGCCGTGTAACATCTGGCGTACTTAAAAAGAAGATACTTCGATGAAGTACCTTCAAATTAAACTTTTGTTAAGTGTAGTCACCAATATGCCACATATATAGAAACTGTATCAAAACACTGATTACGATCTAAAGTACTTTGTTGTCCAAGTGTACGGTTCACCGTATCGCACTAAACTGCGGTTTTTTCACTAATTAAAGACATCAGTACTATTCGATGCAACATACTCATGTGATTGTTTTATAAGATTTATCATATTATCTAGTGTTTTCTAACGACACT
>NZ_QQWI01000033.1 GCF_004125825.1 Fusibacter sp. A1
AAAGACACGTCAGTTTATAACTGGTGTGTTTTTTCGTATGTACAGAATGATTTATTGGACAGCAACGATCTTTTGTTCCCAGTGGCCGGTCCGTGAACAAAGTACGTTCACTTCCACCGGTTGCGAGTAAAAAACACTCGCAAGGATAGAACGTTGCCTATTTGAAAAAGACACATCAGTTTAACTGGTGTGTCTTTTCGTTTTTGATAAAAGAGGTTGGAGAGACCTTATATGGGGTCGGGCTCCGTCAATGAAATACGATTGACTTTCAGCCCCCACGAGCAAAATTCGTTCGTGGTAATTGGACAGCAACGATCTTTTGTTCCCAGTGGCCGGTCCGTGAACAAAGTACGTTCACTTCCACCGGTTGCGAGTAAAAAACACTCGCAAGGATAGAACGTTGCCTATTTAGAAAGACACACTGGATTTTATCTAGTGTGTCTTTTCGTTTTTACAAAAGAGAAGATAGAGACCTGCCCGTGAACAAAGTACGTTCGTGATTGCTCGTGGTATCTAACGAATTTGTTAGATATGATATATCTATTGCTTTTACTCTTTATAGTTGTTACAATTATTGAGTAGTAGTTTGTTATCTATACATGAGTGGATAATTAGCTTACTTCACAAATTAGGTAGCGATAGCGAAGGGGATACACCTGTTTCCATCTCGAACACAGAAGTTAAGTCCTTCAGCGCTGAAAATACTTGCTGGGCAGCTGGCTGGGAAGATAAGACGTTGCTTATTTAAGAAAACACACTGGTTTATAACTTGTGTGTTTTTTTGTATGTACAGAAAGTTATATCGAACTGCAACGTCTCTTTGTTCCCAGTGGCCAGCCCGTGAGCCCTGCCCGTGAATAGAAAGAATTCACTTACGCAGCTACGAATAAAAGGAATTCGTAGTATGCGCTCACTTTCGCTGGTTGCGAGTCAACTACACTCGCAAGGATAAGACGTTGCTTATTTAAAGAAGACATTAGTTGATCTAGTGTGTTTTTTTCGTTTTTGGTAGAAGAGGTTGGAGAGGTTTGTGGAATGTAGTATGTGGAATGTGGAAGCCCTTGCGCGTTCCGCGCGTGGGGTGCTCTCGCGAAGCGTAGCTTCAAGTGTTTCTACATTCTGCGTTCCACATTCTACAGAACTCGGTGATACTCTTAAGAGACCTCATCTGGGGTCGGGCTCCGTGAACCCTGCCCGTGAATAGAAAGAATTCACTTACGCAGCTACGAAAAAAGACATTCGTAGTAAACGTTCACTTACTGGCTCTACGAACAAAGTACGTTCGTAGTAAGAGCTCACTTTCGCTGGTTGCGAGTCAACTACACTCGCAAGGATAAGACGTTGCTTATTTAAGAAAGCACACTGGTTTGCAATGGGGCTGTTTTTGTTTTTGTGATAGATAGAGGAAAGTTTTGAATACTTGTTCAAAATAAGTTCTATTAAATTCTTTCGTGTGAGTTTGTTATGGATAAACTCAACTGGTTCTTGATTATGCTTTACTTGAGTTACTTCAGAAGAGGGTACTGCACTTACACGAGTACTTTTTTCGATTATTACTCCAATATACATGTTGGGTCGAAGACTTGTCTCTTGATTCCTTTGGGTTATCAAACTTGAAATGAAGCTCTAACTGCCAGATAATCAAACGATTGTTGTAAGATAGGATAGAAATTTCGGGTAAATGAACCCATATCTTTTGATCAGTTAATAAGGGAATATTACATGCATAATAATACAACGTGTGCATAGTTATGCATACAGCGAAAGAACAACGCCCACGCTACCACGCGTTTGCAAAGTGGGTGAAAAAACAACAGGTGGGGACAAAAAGTCAGAAAAATCAACATATTGGGGCATGCGTTGAAAAAACTATAAAAACACATATATCTAGATGTTTTTTTATACTCTATATAAGGAAGGAATAAAAAACATGCATAAAAGGTCAAAAAAGATGATAAAAAGAGTTGACGGCATGGGGGTTTAAATGATACTATGTACTAGTCGCCGAAACAAAGTGTTGATGGCGGCAAGATAATTTAATTGCGAATAAGAAACATTCGCAGTGAATGAACCATGACAACTGAACAATGTACCCGCTTCCAATAAGCCGCCCCGTATAAACGATAGGCGAGTTGGAAAGCGACAATGGATAATTAGAGTGCAAGAAAAGCACCAAAAAAAATCACAAATAATTAACGCTAGACGTTAAACAAACTATTTTAATTAAGAGTT
>NZ_QQWI01000034.1 GCF_004125825.1 Fusibacter sp. A1
TGAGATTGTTGACAAACCCCTGTTTATTAGAAAACAGGGGTTTTCTTATGACCAAATAAGGAACTCCTGTTATTATCTCATCATGAAAAGGGTCATTTAACCCCCAATCCATCTAGTACAAGTGCCATTTTCTTGATGTTTTGTATCGTAGCGACTAGGTAAGCTTGGCTTTGCACCTTGTCGCATCCCCTATACCGGGCATACCGATAACCGTGGTGAGTCTTACTATCTGCAAAACTGCGCTCCACGGTTTCTTTACGCCTGGCGTATAAGGCTTTTCCTTTTTCTGTTTTTAAAAGTTCCCTTGCCTCATCTTTATATTCTTCATAGATATGACGACGAAGCGTTCGTTTTGTTGCACCGTCAAAAATACACTGCTCCTTATGCTCGCAACTTCGACAGACTTCAGGATCACTCTCATAGCTGCTGTAGCCTTCACGAGTGGTCGTCTGGTATTCCAGAAGTTGTCCCGCTTTGCATACGTACACATCTTCTATCAAATCATAAGTGAACCAGTACTTTGAGTCTTTCCCAGGCTTTTTATGATGCCTGACAGCACCTATGATCGGTGTGAGATGACGCTCCTTTAACCCCAGTAAGACTTTGTTGTTGAAGTAACCGGCGTCAGCGCAGGTGTATTTGATTTCCTGTGTGTTAGGTAGGCTCTTTACCACTTCGCGCACATGGTCGATCCTTTCAAGGTAAGGTGTGGCATCGTGGACATTGCCCGCACTAACATAGGTATCAAGGATGATGTTATAGGAACTATCGACTGTGCGATGATCCAGATAATAGAATCCTTCCGGTTTGCGGTCTCTGTTCATGTAACCGCTATCTGGGTCTGTCGTGCTGACTTTCTTCCGTTTCGTTTCAAGCTTATCTTCTTTTGATTTAAGCGGCTTATGTCCATGTCGCTCCCGTATCGTGTTGATGCGCTCCAAGTCGTTATTTCTCCCGGTCAACTTTTCTTCTTCCACGCTGCTGTATTTGCTATTGCTCGCATCCGCTCGGATATGTGTGGAATCGGTATAAACGATCTTGCCTTTGATCAAGCCGTACTGGTCTGCTTGTTTGAGGATTTCATAAAAGATATCCTCAAAGAGTGTGGAATCTGTAAAGCGTCTGATCCGATTCTGGCTAAAAATCGAATGGTCAGGAATCTTTGTGGTGATGCCAAAACCTAAAAACCAGCGGTAAGCCATGTTATGATGGATTTCATCCATGAGTCTACGCTCTGAAGGGATCCCATACAGGTTTTGAAGCAGTAACATTTTTATGAGTACAACAGGGTCAACGCTAGGTCTTCCTGTGGTTTGACTATAGAGAGATTCTACTAAGCCATAGATAAAGCTAAAGTCGATGTAGCTATCTATCTTTCTCAACAGATGCTCAGGTTTTACCATCTGTTCAATCATCACAAGTTCAAGTGTTTTTTGTTGCTCTTTACTCATCTCATTCATCATCATACCGGGTTTCCTCCTATGTCTTCTATCTATTACTATTCGACATTGGTTTGAAAACTCCTTTTTGCCTTTTTAAGTTTTTCTCTTTTTTACTCTAGCACGCGCCACCTTCTCTTACTCCACCAAAAGAAGGAGTAGCGAGTCACTGAACAAACTATAGCGATTCTGACAGATCTTCAGAGATTTGTGAGCGGAGTGGCCGTGCGTAGGTCAGGACGACCGGAGAGCCCATCTTCGCCATGGACGGCGAACATGGGCGTTAGGTCACGTAGCGAACTAGATTCTCTTTTCTGTCAAAGGGAGCGTGTTTGTTCAGGGGCTTGCTACGGATTCGGTGGTGGCTATCGCCTCTTATGCGCGTCTCTTTGAACACATCGTTATAAGAGAGGGCGACCACAAGGGTGCGCTACTACGCGAGGTTTAGGTACAAAAAAAGACAAAGACCACTTTCGTGGACTTTGTCAACAGTCTCA
>NZ_QQWI01000035.1 GCF_004125825.1 Fusibacter sp. A1
CCGTGAGCAAAAAGCGCTCACTTACGCTGGTTGCGAGTAAAAAACACTCGCAAGGATAAGACGTTGCTTATTTGAAAAAGACATTAGTTGATCTAATGTCTTTTTTCGTTTTTGTTGAAGAGTTGGATGTATCGCTAGTGAAGAGATTAGAGAGACCTTATCTGGGGTCGGGCTCCGTGAACTCTGCCCGTGAATGAAATACAATTCACTTACGCAGTCTACGAATAAAAAGCATTCGTAGCACGATTCACTTTCAGCCCCCACGAACAAAATACGTTCGTGGTCTGTTCCCATCTCGAACACAGAAGTTAAGTCTCTACGAGTGTAGTTTACTCGTAGCACCGGGAAACGAATTGTATTTTATTCGTGGCGGTGTTGCGCTGAAAATACTTGCCGGGCAGCTGGCTGGGAAGATAAGACGTTGCTTATTTGAAAAAGACATTAGTTTATAACTAGTGTCTTTTTTCGTTTTTGTAAAAGAGTTGGATGTATCGCTAGTGAAGAGATTGGAGAGACCTTATCACGGGTCGGGCTCCGTGAACTCTGCCCGTGAATGAAATACAATTCACTTACGCAGTCTACGAATAAAAAGCATTCGTAGCACGATTCACTTACAGCCCCCACGAGCAAAATGAACTCACTTCGTTCATTTTGCTCGTGGTATAATAAGTAAAACAAAGTTTAAATAGGAGGTTTACATGGAATATAAATTTATTGAGGATGATTTCATACCACCATTTGATGTGGTTGAGGATCACTTCATTCTGAGAAAATTAACTGTTGATGAAGTGGAAAAGGATTTTAATGCATTGATGTCGAGTAAAGAGAGTTTACGGCAGATATTTAGTATCGATGATGATTGGCCTAAGGATACTATGACGATTGAAGAAAATTATAGGGATTTAAAAATACATCAAGATGAATTTGACAATCGGGAGGGATTTGCCTATACCGTTGTCAATAAGGAAGATACGGAATGCATCGGTTGTGTCTATATATGGCCATGGATACACGGGACTTATGATTCTCTTGTGTTTTATTGGGTAACAGACAAAGTAAAACTTCTTGGATTTGAAGATCAATTGGGCGTTTACTTAAATAAATGGTTGAAGGAATTTTGGAGGTTTGAACATCCTCTGATGCCAGGAAGAAACATTTCGCTAATTCAGTGGGAGAAAATGGTTGAAGAAATTAAGAAAGTAAAAGAATAGCTGTTTTTTTAGGAGGTTGTCATCAGATGACAACCTTTCTATAAAAAGAGAAATAAAACGAATGAACATTAGAAACATATAAGGAAATATAGGCCAAACGACCTAAAAAACGAACATTAAATTAATGCTAACGGTGTTTGTTTGTGTTTTGAAGTATTCAAAAAAAAGAGTAAATAAGAAAAAAAAACATAAGAAAAAGAGTTGACGGCATAGGGGTTTAAATGATACTATGTACTAGTCGCCGAAACAAAGTGTTGATGGCGGCAAGATAATTTAATTGCGAATAAGAAACATTCGCAGTGAATGAACCATGACAACTGAACAATGTACCCGCTTCCAATAAGCCGCCCCGTATAAACGATAGGCGAATTGGAAAGCGACAATGGATAATTAGAGTGCAAGAAAAGCACCAAAAAAAATCACAAATAATTAACGCTAGACGTTAAACAAACTATTTTAATTAAGAGTT
>NZ_QQWI01000037.1 GCF_004125825.1 Fusibacter sp. A1
CGAAGAGAGGATAACTGAAAACAACATCACCGACGCAAGCAGTGAAGAGTATGGCCTATTGGAACAAATTCTAGACCCTAATAACCTAAATAAAGCCTATAAACAAGTGAAGAAAAACAAGGGGGCGCACGGGGTGGATGGGATGAGTACAGATGCACTTCTGGAATATCTCAAACAAAACGGGAAGGCGTTGAGAGAAGCCATATTAGACGGTAAATACCGTCCAAGCCCTGTCCGAAGGGTTGAAATCCCCAAAGACAATGGGAAGAAAAGACAGTTAGGCATACCGACAGCAGTGGATAGAGTCATACAGCAAGCCATTATGCAAGTGCTATCACCACTCTATGATGCAACGTTTAGCGAGACGAGCTATGGCTTCCGGCCAAAACGAAGTGCCCATGATGCTCTGTGGAAATCCATAGAATACGCAAACGAAGGTTATACCTACGTTGTGGATATGGACCTTGAAAAGTTCTTTGATGTCGTGAATCAATCTAAGATGATAGAAATCCTCTCCCGTACCATAAGAGATGGCCGCGTCATCTCACTGATTCACAAGTATCTAAGAGCAGGGGCAATTGTAGGCAGGAAGTTTGAAGAAACTCAAATGGGCCTTGCTCAGGGTGGAAATCTCAGTCCGCTATGCAGTAACATCATGCTCAATGAGCTCGATAAAGAGCTCGAAAGAAGAGGGATACGCTTTGTGCGCTATGCGGATGATGTGATGTTGTTCGCGAGGTGCAAGCGCAGTGCTCAAAGAATCATGGCACACATACTGCCATTCATCGAAAATAAGCTTAAACTGCGGGTGAATAAAGAGAAAACAAAAGTAGCCTATATAGGACATGTCAAATTTTTGGGCTACGGGTTCTACCCGAGCAAAGGCTCAAAGATAAAACTCAAAGTCCACCGCAAAAGTGTTGAAAAGATGAAGAGCAGAGTACGAGAAATCACCTCTAGAAGCAGGGGTATCAGTTATGACGTTCTCAAACTCAACCTCAAACAATATGTAAGGGGATGGGTCAACTACTTCAAACACGCAGATATGAGGATGCTTTTGGAATCAACAGACGCTTGGTTGCGCCGAAGACTCCGTATGTTCATATGGAAGCGATGTAAGAAAATAAAGACACGATACCGACTGCTAAAACAACTGGGATATAACCACCAAAATGCAATAAAGTATGCAAACACAAGAAAAGGCTACTGGGCAGTTGCCGGTAGCCAAATTCTCAATTGTTCTATTACAGATAATCTGCTTAGAAAAGCAGGTTATTTATTCTTCTCAGATTACTTGAAAACTGTAAAGGCGTAAACTTAGGAACCGCCGTATACCGGACGGT
>NZ_QQWI01000038.1 GCF_004125825.1 Fusibacter sp. A1
AACTCTTAATTAAAATAGTTTGTTTAACGTCTAGCGTTAATTATTTGTGATTTTTTTTGGTGCTTTTCTTGCACTCTAATTATCCATTGTCGCTTTCCAACTCGCCTATCGTTTATACGGGGCGGCTTATTGGAAGCGGGTACATTGTTCAGTTGTCATGGTTCATTGATCGTGAATGTTTCTTATTCACGACGCCCCACCGGCCAGTTGAACGTACTTTGTTCAACGTAGAGGTGATTAATTTTTCTTATTCGCAATTAAATTATCTTGCCGCCATCAACGCTTTGTTTCGGCAACTAGTACATAGTATCATCTAACCCCTAAGTACGTCAACACCTTTTTTAAAACTTTTTCGATTTTTATGCACTCTTTTTTCACCTGTTCAATTTGACCATCTAAAACATAGCTTGAAACACTGCAATTGCTCTATAAGATCAAAGCCCTACAATTGCTTGATTTATCAGTTAATTCACGTCTTAGAATCATAGATCCGCCCCTTCTGCAAACGCATGGTTGCGTTGTCGGTTAATGTCTGAAAATTGCATAATGATACATGCAGTGAATATATATGCAACCTTTTCAATACTATTTTGAGACTGATCATGCGATAAAAACAAGTATTATTGCCGTTAACCACTATTCATAGTGGTTAATAGAGCCAACAACTACAATTCATGATGAAAAGCACATTTAGAAAGATGTATTTTATACATTAACTACGAACGTACTATGTTCGTAGCTGCGAAAGTGAATTCTTTTTATTCACGGGCAGGGTTCACGGAGCCCGACCCCAGATAAGATCTCTTGAGAGTATCACCGAGTTCTGTGGAATGTGGAACGCAGAATGCGGAAACTCTTGAAGCTACCACGAACGTACTTTGTTCGTGGAGCCAGTAAGTGAACGTACTTTGTTCACGGTGGCTGACCCCAGATAAGGTCTCTTAACCTCTTTAAACAAAAAACGAAAAAAACACACCAGTTAAACTGATGTGTCATTTCTCAAATAAGCAACGTCTTATCTTCCCAGCCAGCTGCCCGGCAAGTATTTTCAGCTAAGGCTCCGCGAATGGAATACGATTCGCTTACAGCCTCTACGAGCAAAAACCGCTCGTAGGGACACAACTTCTGTGTTCGAGATGGGAACAGACCACGAGCGTACTTTGCTCGTGGGGGCTGTAAGTGAATCGTGCTACGAATGCTTTTTATTCGTAGACTGCGTAAGTGAATTGTATTTCATTCACGGGCAGAGTTCACGGAGCCCGACCCCAGATAAGGTCTCTCTAATCTC
>NZ_QQWI01000039.1 GCF_004125825.1 Fusibacter sp. A1
TCTAATTTTATCCAGTGTCCCTCTTGTTATGATGCTTTGTTTAAATAGTGCAAGCAAGCAGTACATGATCAGACTTAGATACACTTGATTCTCAGTGCCTTCTTGTGTACAAGCATAGAAGTGTTTCACTTCAAAGTGTTGTTTTATCCACTTAAAGAATAATTCAATCTGCCATCTCATCTTATAAAACTCAGCAACCGTCTCAAAGGTTATTTTCTCGTGGCTCTCAAGGTTCTCAATATTTGTGAGTAGGTGCAAGAGATTACCTTCATCATCAAACTTCTGGATATAGTAATACTCGTGACGTGTCTTTTTGCTTGCCGCACCGACAGGGCCTTTTGAAGCAAACTTAACACCTTTAGCGTCCTCAAATCGTTCATTGATCCACGTAGTGGTGTTGTTTTTGATTCTTACGACAAACTTACCGCCTGCATCAGTGATTTCATCCAGCTTTCTAAAATCAGCGTATCCTCTGTCTAAAACGTTGATAACACCCTCGCAGTAATCGATGAGGTTAAGCATTTCATTCACATCATGACACTTTGCACCTGTCACTGTAGCTTTGGACGGATATAGATTTTGCTCACCGTGATACTTAAGTCCCAAGTGTAGTTTTATACCTGCTTTTCCCTTTCTAAACTGTGCCCACTCCATGCCATGGAGTGCCTTTAAAATAGTACTGGCATCAATGATATTGAGAGCATCAACATCACTTGAAAGCTTGATATGGCGGTGTCCTTTAGCCAGTTTAGTTACTAATACTTGAAAGATTTCTCTAAGCATTCCTGTATCGAGTTTGATCAGTCGCCTATATAGCTGTGATGGACTAATAGAGTTCAGTTTCAATATTCTCTGATAGTCAAAGTCAAACTCTAAATCAGTAGAGATTTTTCTTAGTCCTGCGAGTTCTTTGAAGTCAGCCATTAAGAAAAGAGTAATCAAAGATCTGCTTGAAAGTTTCTTAATGTATTTATCTGCACTGTAACGCTTAAAAATAGTTGAAATAAAATCAGATGAAATTGGTTCAAGTACTTTATTTATGGTCAAATTTCTCATATAATGAATATGGTTATTTCCTTATTTTAGATTTGTGCGAGACCATTCATTTGAGCTCCATACATCTATTATAAGGATTTTTTATACGCTTTTAAATACTTATTTATGCAAAAATGTTAATTTAATGTTTTCTATTTGTGTAATGAATTTTATGCAACGCTAGTG
>NZ_QQWI01000040.1 GCF_004125825.1 Fusibacter sp. A1
TGAAGTGAACCCATTTAAGTAGACATGATAAGCTGAGCCATATATCATATATGGAAAAGGAGAACATCATGAGTCTACATTATAAAGTTTCATTCAAAGACAAGGTATTGAATAAACATATAAATGAGGGATATTCAATACGGAGATTATCCAAGGAATTTAAGGTAGGAAGAACAACAATACAGAATTGGATTCGATCATATCGCTTGGAGAATGATATTGAAGAAGGTAAACCCCTAACAGAAGACATTGTTTTTACTAGTACTCAAGCAAACCCAAAGAAACAACTTATGAAAGAGATAGAAATGCAAATGGACGTCATGTCAGCTTTTCTGAAAGAATTAGAAAGGTGGGATGTCCTCGATTAAAATATAGGCTGATCAAATCATTATCTAAAAAATATACAATTATTGGCTTGTGTAGAATACTTGGTGTATCAAGAAGTGGATACTATAAATGGGTCAATGACCAACGATCAAGTGAATCAGATGGAAAAGTTGCAGTAATGATTAGTGACATTCAAGAGAGTGTAAAATATACTTATGGTTATCGACGCATTCGTATTGCCTTAAATACACGATTTGGAATTAAGATGAACCATAAAGCTATCCTACGTATAATGAACAAGTACTCTATAAATGCGAGAATAAGGCGTAATAAACGTTATAAGCGTACTCTTGAACGCATACATACCTATGAAAATAAGCTTAAAAGAGAGTTTTATGCTGATGAACCAGATTTAAAGTGGGTAACAGATATAACGCAGGTCCAAGGAAAAGATGGAATTGTATACTTATCTGCAATCAAAGATTTGTTCAAAGGTAGCATTATTGGATATGCTATAAACAAACATTCAAGAACTTCAATGGTTTTAGAAACAGTACAAATGGCTATTAAAAATAAAGTAAGAATATCAGACAGAAAAATTATCTTGCACAGTGATCGAGGAACACAATATACCTCAGTCAAGTATAACAAACTCCTATCAGAGAGTAATATAGATGCTTCCATGTCAAAGCCTGGTACACCTATAGATAATGCACCAATAGAAAGCTTCTTCTCAACACTAAAAGTTGAATGGCTCAGTCATGCAAGTAAAATGACAGTGTCAGAAATAAGTAATGAGATTGTTAGCTTCATAAACTTTTATAATTTTGAAAGAATACGTTTAGATGGTGAAAAGCCACCTATGCATCAAAGAT
>NZ_QQWI01000041.1 GCF_004125825.1 Fusibacter sp. A1
CAACCCTTAGGGGAGGAAGCTGCCGAAGGTAAAACCAATGACTAGGGTGAAGTCGTAACAAGGTAGCCGTATCGGAAGGTGCGGCTGGATCACCTCCTTTCTAAGGAATCCAGTTAGGTACATTGTTCAGTTTTGATGGCTCATGCACGCAAGTCGCATGAAACATCATGGAAGAGAACCGCAGGTTGTCTGACCCGTCTCTTATGACTCGTTAACTCGAGAAGTGAGAATGGAGAGGCTGTCTGACGAGTTGTTCGAATTGGGTTTTAAAACTCCGTTCACTCCATGATAACATCACAAAGTTTCAGACAATTACAACATTTAAAAGCTGTATTGACAAACGTCTTTAAAGCATTTAGAATAGTCATTGTCCTTGAGACACCACATTTTAATATGTGGGCGTATAGCTCAGCTGGTTAGAGCGCACGCCTGATAAGCGTGAGGTCGGTGGTTCGAGTCCACTTATGCCCACCAAATGATGCAAGTCACGAATTGGGGCGAAAGTATGCTAACCGAAAGGGACGCGAACTAGTAGCTGATTCAGTTTGTAACTTGCATTTAAAAACCCTATAATAGCATGACGAAAACGTATTGAGCACCATCAAATGCTCATCGGTACATTATTTCAGTATAATCACCATACGGATTCAACCACATCGCTATTTAGTTTTGTACAATGAAAACTTCATATAATCACAAAAAAAGTTTTCTTCAGAAGTCTTCGCCGACACTCTGAAGAAACACGAACGAAGATTAGCAGTAATCTTCAGTTCAAACTTTTTAACGCAGCTAGTCGTTTCGATGACAAGGCGGAAAATCGATTGACGAAGGAGTGTACTAGTTATACTCGACTGAGGAAAGAGATGCGCAGGCGAAGTCAGCGGAAGGAATAGCAAGTTAAAAGAGGTCAAGATATTAAGAGCACAGGGTGAATGCCTTGGCACTGAGAGCCGATGAAGGACGTGGTAAGCTGCGAAAAGCTACGGGGAGTTGCAAGCAAACATTGATCCGTAGATGTCCGA
>NZ_QQWI01000042.1 GCF_004125825.1 Fusibacter sp. A1
TGCTCTTATTAGACGTAGCTCTTTTAGCTGTGGCTTTTCTTGGTTCTGCAGTCTTTGGTTCAACCACTTTTGTTGGCACAACCTTGGCGTTCGGGTCTTTTTTTAGTAGAACGACTGTTTCCACGTGCGTTACCACATAAGTCTTATACAATTTAACAAATCGTACTGTAACCGGGGTAAATACTTATTTACTATCCCCCTATTGTTATTTGTGAAAGCCTTTAAGTGGGTACTAAATTTAGTAATACTCTTTCGAATGTTCTTTAGGTTCTTGGGCTTCTATACCAACTGTTTATGGTAATTTTCAAAAGTAATACTATATTAATTCCCCCAGATATTTAAAAAGAACAATGAACTTAATCCCATGATTACAATACTTACCACTATGAAAAAGGTATGTACATTTTCTCCCCATAAGATTTTGCTTCTAGCAACAAGAAGTTTGTAGATGATAAATTCACTTTTTCTAATTGAAGATACAAATAGAAAAAGACCAATTAATAACATCAAACTTCCCCATAAAATATTCATAACGCTCCTCCTTGATTTCAAATTCTCGTATATACTTTTAATAGTTTATCACTATCACAGCCTATACTTAAGTCGCTTGCAAATTTCTACCATAAAATATATTAATTACACTGGCGTTGCATTAACACACTTGAGCTTGTTCTTGATATAGATAAAAAACCTATTATTGTATAATTTTTACTCAACCTTCCGCTGATGATTGAAAAAAGAACAACCTCAACAAAAAGGTCTCATTGCACAGTGATTGGCTCACTTATTCACTTACATCCAATTAATAAGGTGTCAGCTTTTCAAGTTTTGGTTTTACTAGTTCAAATGGCTCATAAATACTCGCTCGAATAGCGAATCTAATTTTATCCAGTGTCCCTCTTGTTATGATGCTTTGTTTAAATAGTGCAAGCAAGCAGTACATGATCAGACTTAGATACACTTGATTCTCAGTGCCTTCTTGTGTACAAGCATAGAAGTGTTTC
>NZ_QQWI01000043.1 GCF_004125825.1 Fusibacter sp. A1
CAACCCTTAGGGGAGGAAGCTGCCGAAGGTAAAACCAATGACTAGGGTGAAGTCGTAACAAGGTAGCCGTATCGGAAGGTGCGGCTGGATCACCTCCTTTCTAAGGAATCCAGTTAGGTACATTGTTCAGTTTTGATGGCTCATTTATGAGACATCATGGAGGACGATCGATAGATTGTTCGAATTGGGTTTTAAAACTCCATTCACTCCATGAACCATCACCAGAGTGTTCAGCTCTGAAAACATAATATGGAATACAATTGATGGATAAACGCAAATTATCAATAAATTCGATTGTCATTCGCTCTTTTGGGGGCATAGCTCAGTTGGGAGAGCACCTGCCTTGCACGCAGGGGGTCAAGAGTTCAAGTCTCTTTGTCTCCACCAAAATTTTGCTCTGCAAAATTAGACCGGAAATGATTCGTTTTTCAATCATGCAGGTCTAGCAGTGTGAAATAAATGAATAGTAATAGTTTAAGAGTGTATTCGACCGATCTTCGATCAGTCTCCAACAAAACGAACCTTCGGTTCCGATTGTTGGACGCAATCTTAAATAGCAAAGCTATTTAGTTTTGTACAATGAAAACTTCATATAATCACAAAAAAAGTTTTACTCATAAGTCTTCGCCGACGCTATGAGTAAACACGAATAACTGTTAGCAGTAACTGTTATTCAAACTTTTTAACGCAGCTAGTCGTTTCGATGACAAGGCGGCAAATCGATTGACGAAGGAGTGTACTAGTTATACTCGACTGAGGAAAGAGATGCGTAGGCGAAGTCAGCGGAAGGAATAGCAAGTTAAAAGAGGTCAAGATATTAAGAGCACAGGGTGAATGCCTTGGCACTGAGAGCCGATGAAGGACGTGGTAAGCTGCGAAAAGCTACGGGGAGTTGCAAGCAAACATTGATCCGTAGATGTCCGA
>NZ_QQWI01000044.1 GCF_004125825.1 Fusibacter sp. A1
CAACCCTTAGGGGAGGAAGCTGCCGAAGGTAAAACCAATGACTAGGGTGAAGTCGTAACAAGGTAGCCGTATCGGAAGGTGCGGCTGGATCACCTCCTTTCTAAGGAATCCAGTTAGGTACATTGTTCAGTTTTGATGGTTCATGCACGCAAGTCGCATGAAACATCATGGAAGAGAACCGCAGGTTGTCTGACCCGTCTCTTACCACTCGTTAACTCGAGAAGTAAGAAAGGTTAAGGTAGCTAAAGTTCACTCCATGAACCATCACCAGAGTGTTCAGCTCTGAAAAAAGAATAGTAATCGTTTAAGAGAGCATTCGACCGATCTTCGATCGATCTCCAACAAAACGAACCTCCGGTTCCGATTGCTGGTGCAATCTTAAATAGCAAAGCTATTTAGTTTTGTACAATGAAAACTTCATATAATCACAAAAAAAGTTTTACTCATAAGTCTTCGCCGACGCTATGAGTAAACACGAACGAAGATTAGCAGTAACTCTTGTTCAAACTTTTTAACGAAGTTGATTTTGTCTTATGCAAGGCGACGAAATATTCGAAGAGTGAGTGTACTGGTTATACTCGATTGATGAGAATGTTGAAGTCAACGCAGCAGAAGGCGAAAGAAACGAGTTAAAAGAGGTCAAGATATTAAGAGCACAGGGTGAATGCCTTGGCACTGAGAGCCGATGAAGGACGTGGTAAGCTGCGAAAAGCTACGGGGAGTTGCAAGCAAACATTGATCCGTAGATGTCCGA
>NZ_QQWI01000045.1 GCF_004125825.1 Fusibacter sp. A1
CAGTTGGCACCAAACGAACAACCGCTAGGTAGTAAAAGAGTTGCATAAAAAGAACCCTTAGTGTGGTTTTCCAAATATGCATTGCTCTCTAAACTCAACAACAGAGGATGAAAGAGAAGTACCATCTATAAAACCACACTAAGGGTTGGTACTAGCAACTCTTTATTCACCCAATCAACCACCCACCATTCACCATCTCTCACTCACTCCCACGCCCTTTCTAAGACGCTCCGCTCCAAAAGCAAGGCAAATATTCCTCACCTACCTATCCTTCCTTGCATTTCAAGCGAAGCGCCTTAAAAGTACATGTCCAGATGAAAAGTGCCAGTTGGCACCAATTGAACAACCGCTAGGTAGTAAAAGAGTTGCATAAAAAGAAACCTTAGTGTGGTTTTCCAAATATGCATTGCTCTGCAATCTCTTCATCAGAGTATAAAGAGAAGTACCATCTATAAAACCACACTAAGGGTTGGTCGTAACAATTCTTTATTCACCTAATCAACTAACAGCCAGTCACTAAATCTCACTCACTCCCACATTTTCTCTAAGACGCTCCGCTCCAAAAGCAAGGCAAACATTCCTCACCTACCTATCTTTCCTTGCATTTAAAGCGAAGCGCCTTAAAAATACATGTCCAATTGAAAAATG
>NZ_QQWI01000046.1 GCF_004125825.1 Fusibacter sp. A1
AATGCTGTAGAGCATGGATTGCGGCATTATAAGAAAAAGGAAGAGTTAAATGAGCAACTGATGATCGCGAATCAATTGATTTGTCGGTTAAAAGAACTGACGAAAGACGACAGCCTTGAAGAGTGGTTGATTGAAGAATCGAAAGTGCTTCGTGGCAGTTATGACAAGCATATAAAACTAGAAGTTTTTAAAGAGAGCATTCCACTAAGTTCGATATCAAAATCGAGCCTTTTTACAGGCAGCAAAGGTGACCCTCAGGTTTATCGTGAACTGAAGCGCGAAATTGCGACTGCGGATAAGGTGGATTTGTTGGTTTCTTTTATCAAACACAGTGGCCTGCGCCTGATTTATGATGATTTGGTAGAGCATACTAAAAGCAAACCTTTAAGGGTGATCACTACAAGTTATATGGGAGCCAGCGATTTAAAGGCGATTGAGCAGCTGAGTAAACTGCCTAATACCGAAGTTAGAATTTCGTATGATACTCAGCGCACTAGGCTTCATGCTAAGGCGTATTACTTTGAAAGGGATACTGGCTTTAGCACGGCCTACATCGGGTCGTCAAACCTTAGTAAGGCGGCG
>NZ_QQWI01000047.1 GCF_004125825.1 Fusibacter sp. A1
ATGGATAAACGCAAATTATCAATAAATTCGATTGTCATTCGCTCTTTTGGGGGCATAGCTCAGTTGGGAGAGCACCTGCCTTGCACGCAGGGGGTCAAGAGTTCAAGTCTCTTTGTCTCCACCAAAAGCTTTCTATATTCATATAGGAAGTAAAAGTTTTGTACAATGAAAACTTCATATAATCACAAAAAAAGTTTTCTTCAGAAGTCTTCGCCGACACTCTGAAGGAACACGAACGAAGATTAGCAGTAATCTTCAGTTCAAACTTTTTAACGCAGCTAGTCGTTTCGATGACAAGGCGGCGAATCGATTGACGAAGGAGTGTACTAGTTATACTCGACTGAGAAAAGAGATGAAGCCAACGCAGTCAGCGGAAGGAGTAGCAAGTTAAAAGAGGTCAAGATATTAAGAGCACAGGGTGAATGCCTTGGCACTGAGAGCCGATGAAGGACGTGGTAAGCTGCGAAAAGCTACGGGGAGTTGCAAGCAAACATTGATCCGTAGATG
>NZ_QQWI01000048.1 GCF_004125825.1 Fusibacter sp. A1
TCGAATATTTCGTCGCCTTGCATAAGACAAAATTAACTTCGTTAAAAAGTTTGAATAACAGTTACTGCTAACAGTTATTCGTGTTTACTCATAGCGTCGGCGAAGACTTATGAGTAAAACTTTTTTTTGTGATTATATGAAGTTTTCATTGTACAAAACTAAATAGCTTTGCTATTTAAGATTGCGTCCAGCAATCAGAACCGAAGGTTCGTTTTGTTGGAGAACGGCCGCTAGGCTGTTCGAATGCTCTCTTAAAACTAACTATATAAGTATAACAGTCCATGACAAAAGTCATGAGCCATCAAAACTAAACAATGTACCTAACTGGATTCCTTAGAAAGGAGGTGATCCAGCCGCACCTTCCGATACGGCTACCTTGTTACGACTTCACCCTAGTCATTGGTTTTACCTTCGGCAGCTTCCTCCCCTAAGGGTTG
>NZ_QQWI01000049.1 GCF_004125825.1 Fusibacter sp. A1
GGTTCACCGTATCGCACTAAACTGCGGTTTTTTCACTAATTAAAGACATCAGTACTATTCGATGCAACATACTCATGTGATTGTTTTATAAGATTTATCATATTATCTAGTGTTTTCTAACGACACTTACGTCTAAAAGAGTCATAAAAAAATGCCTACGATGTACAACCATCGCAGGCGTTTAGCTTATTTTTCTTTTCTTTTTAACTTCTTTGGTGAGCTCTTTTTTGAAGCGTTACTCTTAAATGACTTGCTCTTATTAGACGTAGCTCTTTTAGCTGTGGCTTTTCTTGGTTCTGCAGTCTTTGGTTCAACCACTTTTGTTGGCACAACCTTGGCGTTCGGGTCTTTTTTTAGTAGAACGACTGTTTCCACGTG
>NZ_QQWI01000050.1 GCF_004125825.1 Fusibacter sp. A1
CGCCCCCTTGTTTTTCTTCACTTGTTTATAGGCTTTATTTAGGTTATTAGGGTCTAGAATTTGTTCCAATAGGCCATACTCTTCACTGCTTGCGTCGGTGATGTTGTTTTCAGTTATCCTCTCTTCGCTAAGCGCTCTGTCATACCCTTTGTGTTCCGCACTATCTCTTTGACAGGAGCCATCGTTTTTACGATGTATTCTGCTTTCTTTCGTCCCGATTTCGAATGCTTTAGCCGTCCATGAGATCTCCCCAGGTAAGAGCGCAATCCTTCTCTCCATACATCTGCCACATTTACAGCGGTTAATTCCGAGTAGTTATTGGACTTCGACATGTTATGCAGCCTTATCCT
>NZ_QQWI01000051.1 GCF_004125825.1 Fusibacter sp. A1
CGTTAACTCGAGAAGTAAGAAAGGTTAAGGTAGCTAAAGTTCACTCCATGAACCATCACCAGAGTGTTCAGCTCTGAAAAAAGAATAGTAACCGTTTAAGAGCGCATTCGACCGATCTTCGATCGATTTCCAACAAAACGAACCTCCGGTTCCGATTGCTGGTGCAATCTTAAATAGCAAAGCTATTTAGTTTTGTACAATGAAAACTTCATATAATCACAAAAAAAGTTTTCTTCAGAAGTCTTCGCCGACACTCTGAAGAAACACGAACGAAGATTAGCAGTAATCTTCAGTTCAAACTTTTTAAC